>JAUZPL010000062.1 GCA_030705955.1 Bacillota bacterium
TACCTGCGGAGCCAATATGGAGAAGTACTCAAGTGGCTGAAGAGGTGCCCCTGCTAAGGGTATAGGTCGGGTAACCGGCGCGAGGGTTCAAATCCCTCCTTCTCCGCCAGAAGTTTGGCCCCTTGGTCAAGCGGTTAAGACACCGCCCTTTCACGGCGGTAACACGGGTTCGAATCCCGTAGGGGTCATAAAAAAGCTGATGAATATCCATCAGCTTTTTTGTTGACTTTTTTTAGAAACATTGTTGTTTTATCGGGAAGATTCAGCTACTACCAGCTGAAAATCAACAAAATCCCCACCACTTTTACGACTGCCAACTCTGATTAAATGCAATAAATAGCCATCTAAAAAGCCAGTAAGTTGGCTTAGGTAATATATCTTTAAAAATACTATGTCAAGAAGTAGGTAAAGATTAATTACCCGCCGGATTTAGCCTTTTACCAGTCAGAAATGGGAGTTTACCAGCATGTTTTAAGTGTTTACCCGTCACTTTCAGCAATTTACCCGTCACTTCTCTCAATTTACCCGCCAACTCTGTTCAAAGTCCTCTCTTTTAAACTTAAAAGCCAGTAAGTTGACTGGCTCAGGTAATAAATCTATGAAAACACTATCTTAATTCCTTTTAATAGGAAAATCTACAAGAAACGGATTAAAAAATAATTTAATTCCCTCCCCCAAGGATTGCATAATAAAAACAGTTTTAATTCCTTTTACCCCGAAGCCTTTAATCATTTTTCCCAACTCCTTAAAACAACTCTACTATCTTCCACACAAAAAATACCCAAATTACTATCTTTAGAATACTATTTGAAAAAACTTTTTTTGTGAAATTTTCGCGAAAAATTTGTAAATTAAAAGATTAGTCGACAGTGAAAGCGTAGACAGGTAGGGGTTTTTGTAAAGTAGCTGAAAATATTGTCCAAAAAGGACTAAAAGTTTTTCAAGGAATAGTACTAAATTGCACGAATTATACATCAAAGTTGAAATACATATAATTTTCAAGGGGGATGAGAATAGGGATGGTCGTGAATACGTTATACCCAACTGATTACCAACTTCACTTATTCCATGAAGGGAGTTTATATCAAAGCCACCAGCTTTTTGGTGCTCATGTTCTGTGGAATTCTGATAAGGCCTTTACACGTTTTTGTGTGTGGGCTCCAAATGCTCAGTTGGTTAGACTAGTAGGAAATTTTAATGAATGGAATGGAGAAGGATTTGAGCTTGAGAGGATCAATCAAGAAGGTGTTTGGGTTATTTTAATTGATAAGAATCTAGAGGGAAGTTTATACAAGTACGAAATTTTCACGAAGACGGGTGAAGTTTTTCTAAAAGCGGATCCCTATTCTTTTTATTCGGAGGTTAGGCCAAATACTGCCTCTATTATCTATTCTAATAGGAATTATGAGTGGAATGATATTGACTGGATTCAGAAGAGGGAAAATAAACATAGCCTATCTGAACCAGCCATTATTTATGAGGTTCATTTTGGATCTTGGAAACGAAAGCAGAATGGTGATTTTTTTTCCTATCAGGAATTAGCATTAGATTTAATACCATATGTTTTGGAGCATGGCTTTACCCATATCGAGCTGCTGCCTCTTATTGAGCATCCACTCGATCATTCATGGGGTTATCAGGGAACAGGGTATTACTCTGTTACCTCACGTTATGGTAGGCCCCAGGATTTTATGTTTTTTGTTGATCAGTGTCATCAGCATGGGATTGGGGTTATTCTTGATTGGGTACCTGGTCACTTTTGCAAGGATGCACATGGTTTATACCAGTTTGATGGAACACATATTTATTCCTATCAGAAACAGGATGATCGCGAGAATCCTGTATGGGGAACCGCTAACTTTGATTTAGAAAAAGGGGAAGTACAAAGCTTCCTTATTTCCAGCGCCAGTTTTTGGCTAGATGTCTATCATATTGATGGTTTTAGGGTAGATGCAGTTGCAAATATTATTTATTGGCCAAACAAACATGGAAAACATGTAAATTCGTTTGGTATTCAATTTTTAAAGAAATTAAACCAAGTCATTCATGAAATTGAGCCAAACTGCTTAATGATTGGGGAAGATTCCACTGATTTTCCAAATGTGACAGCACCTGTTCAGTATGGAGGATTAGGGTTTGATTATAAATGGAACATGGGATGGATGAATGACATGCTTGAATATATGAAGGCAGCATCGTCTATTCGTTCGTCTATTCACCACAAAGTAACATTCTCGCTTTTGTATACCTTTACGGAAAATTTTGTCCTGCCTTTCTCCCATGATGAGGTTGTCCACGGGAAAAAATCCCTTCTTGATAAAATGCCAGGAGAGTATGGGGAAAAATTTGCACAGCTTCGTTTATTGCTTGGCTATATGTTTGCACATCCTGGAAAAAAGCTGCTGTTTATGGGGTTTGAGATAGGGCAGTTTTCAGAATGGAAGGATCATGCACAATTAGATTGGAATCTGATGGATTTTGGAATGCATCGGAATTTAAATGCATATGTTAAAGAGTTGTGTAAAATTTATAAGCGCTCAAAACCATTGTACGAATTAGATTACCTTCAGGAAGGTTTTGAGTGGATAGATGTCCATAACAATGAGCAATCTATTTTTTCATTTATAAGAAAAGGGAAAAAAGAGGATGAGTTTTTGGCGGTAGTATGTAATTTTAAAGGCATTGGTTATCATGATTATCGAATTGGCGTTCCTGCACCTGGTGAATACCGTGAAATCTTCAATAGTGACAAAGAGGAATTCGGCGGGAAGGGATATATAAATAAAAAAGTAATAAAAGCGGAAGAAAAGCCATTTCACGGGAAACCATATTCTATTAAGCTAACAATTCCTGCTTTTGGAATCACAATCATAAGACCTGTCAAAAAACGAAAGGAGCGAAAAGGAAATGGTAAAGAAAAAGTGCGTAGCCATGCTTTTGGCAGGAGGGAAAGGAAGTAGGCTTAATTCGTTAACAAAGGAAATTGCTAAGCCGGCTGTCCCTTTTGGAGGAAAATATAGAATTATTGATTTCACCTTAAGTAATTGTACCAACTCAGGTATCGACACAGTTGGGGTTTTAACACAATATCAGCCCCTCCTATTAAACTCTTATATTGGTATTGGAAGTGCATGGGATCTTGATAGAAGGGATGGGGGAGTTACGGTCTTACCTCCGTACAGTGAATCCCAAGAGGTGAGATGGTATACAGGAACCGCAAGTGCTGTTTATCAGAACTTAACCTATTTAAAACAATACCAGCCAGAATATGTGTTAATTCTGTCAGGAGATCATATTTATAAAATGAACTATGAAGAAATGCTTGAATATCATATTGAAAAAAAGGCTGATGCCACCATATCTGTTATTGAAGTACCTTGGTCAGAGGCTAGTCGTTTCGGCATTTTAGACACAAATGAAGAAAAGAGAATTGTAGATTTTGAAGAAAAGCCGAACAGTCCTAAAAATAATCTGGCATCGATGGGAATCTATATTTTTAGCTGGAATACCTTAAAGGAATATTTGGAAATGGATGCTAGAAATCCAAGATCTAGTCATGATTTTGGAAAGGATGTTATTCCATTATTACTGGAGGAAAAGAAAAAACTTTCTGCTTATCCTTTTAAGGGCTATTGGAAGGATGTAGGAACGGTTCAAAGCCTCTGGGAAGCTAATATGGACTTATTAAATGAAGAATGTGAATTAAATATTTTTGATTATGATTGGAAGATCTACTCCGTAAACCCCAATCAGCCTCCACAATATATTTCACAAGAAGCAAAAGTAAAGGAGTCACTAATCAACGAAGGCTGCTCAATTGAGGGCGAGGTTGAAAAATCAGTCCTTTTTCAAGGAGTTACTATTGGAAGAGGAACAAGAATAAAGGAATCAGTGATTATGTCAGATGCAGTGGTTGGCCAAAATGTTTTTATTGAAAAAGCGATTGTAGCATGTAATGTTACTGTCCCGGATGGAATGATTATTCGTCCTGTGGATGATGAGGTTATTCTTGTAACGAAGGAGCTTATTTCAGGGTTGTATCCAACCTTTTAATATAGGAGGGAACAGAATATGAACAAAAAGCTATTAGGCATAATTGATGCAACGAACTATCATGAGGATTTACAAGAGCTATTAACACACCGCTCCATGGCCGCGCTGCCATTTGGAGGGCGCTATCGAATTATAGATTTTGTTCTCTCAAATATGGTTAACTCTGGCATGAATAGTGTAGCCATTTTTCCAAAATTACAATACCGGTCCTTAATGGATCATCTTGGATCAGGGAAAAATTGGGGGCTTAATCGCAAACGTGACGGCCTTTTTTTCTTCCCATGCCCCCAATGTGAATATGATCACAAAAGAATTGGTTCTTTTCACCACTTTGCAGCCAACTTAGATTTTTTCCACAGAAGTACACAAGAATATTCATTGATTACCAATTGTTTTACCGTTTTTAATATGGATTTTAGACCATTGCTTGAATGGCACATACAATCTGGTTGTGATATTACAACCGTACATGATAAGAATGGGAAAGCTCTAGATATATATTTAGTTAAAACCTCATTGCTGATGGAATTGGTTCAAACTCGAAATGAAACAAGATATACCTGTATGGAGGATGTTGTAAACGATCCTGACCCATTATTTGTGACCTGCCATTATAAATACAATGGCTATGCCGAAGTGGTAGATTCTATCCAATCGTATTTTAAAACAAGTATGGATCTTCTAAAACCGGCAATATGGACTCGATTATTTTTAAAAGATTGGCCTATCCTCACAAAGGTTAAGGATGAACCTCCAGCAAAATACACAAGAGAATCGACTGTACAAAATTCAATGGTTGCCAATGGATGTACGATTAATGGCAATGTTGAAAATAGCATTATTTCAAGAGGCGTCCAAATTGGTAAAGGGGCAGTGATACGAAATTGTATTATCATGCAAAAATGCCAAATAGGTGAGAATAGTTTACTAGATTCGGTTATTTTAGATAAGGATGTAAAGATAGAGGCAGGGACTGTTTTAACAGGTACACCAAGATTCCCCTATGTAGTACCAAAAGGTAGAGTACAAGGAGCGTTGATGAAGTCGTGAAGGTTTTATTTGCAGTCTCTGAATGTGGTCCATTCGCAAAATCAGGAGGGTTGGCTGACGTTGCCGGCTCTTTACCTAAGGAGTTAAAAAGTCTTGGAACTGAGGTAAGGGTGATTTTACCTAAATATAGTTTGATTGATGAAAGCTTTAAGCAAAAAATGAAAAAAGTAACGGAATTTACGGTTCCAGTTGGCTGGAGAAATCAGTACTGCGGGATAGAAGAGCTTGAATTAAACGGTGTGATCTTTTATTTTATCGATAATGAGTACTATTTTAAGAGGGATAGGCTTTATGGCTTTTATGATGATGGAGAAAGATTTGCTTATTTTAATAGGGCAGTATTAGAGAGTCTTGCACACCTAGAGTTTTTTCCTGATGTACTGCATTGTCATGACTGGCATTCTGCCATGATTCCTTATCTGCTTCGTGTAGAATATTACAACAGAAAAGGCTATAGCCATATTCGTACTGTTTTTACCATTCACAATCTACAATTTCAAGGGGTTTTTCCAAGAGAAATTTTGGATGACCTGCTTAGCCTAAATATTCAAACCTTTCATCCTGGACATTTAGAGTTTTATGGAAATGTGAACTTTATGAAAGGTGGATTGGTTGCTGCAGATAAAATCACAACCGTAAGTCCAACCTATAAAAGGGAAATTCAATCACCTAGTTTGGGTGAAAAATTGGATGGACTTTTAAGGGCCCGAAATGATGATTTACTAGGTATTTTAAATGGTATAGATGATGATTTCTATAATCCTGAGAATGATCCTTATCTATTTAAAAACTTCACTTTACATGATCTGAAAAATAAAGCTGTAAATAAAGAGGGCGTCCAAAGACTTTTTTCTTTACCTGAGCGGGCAGATGTACCGCTTTTGGTCATGATAACGAGGCTGACAAAACAAAAAGGTCTGGACCTTGTTAAATATGTCCTCCACGAAATTCTTAAGGAAGATATTCAGATGATTATTCTTGGCACAGGTGATATCGAATATGAAGAACACTTCAGTCAAACTGCTCACATTTATCCTAATAAATTAAAGGTGAATATAGGCTTTGATGAAGAGTTAGCACATAAACTTTATGCAGGCGCAGACATGTTTTTAATGCCTTCCCTTTTTGAGCCATGTGGTCTTAGCCAGTTAATTGCCATGAGGTATGGGACAATTCCAATAACGAGGGAAACAGGTGGCCTTAATGATACGGTGAATTCTTGGAATGAATATGCGGAAGAAGGAAATGGTTTTACCTTCCATGATTTTAATGCACATGACATGCTTTATACCATTAAAAGAGCAATCCATTTTTATTATCATAAATATACATGGCAAATGATCATGGAAAAGGCAATGGAAAAGGACTATAGCTGGGCACAATCTGCTTTTAAATATAATCAACTCTATGCAGAACTCATCTCAAGGAGTGAAACACATGTTTTCTAGTAAAACAAAGTTTAAGAAAACCTTTGTCAAAAGACTTGAGATGCTATGTGGTAAAAGCTTTCATGAAAGTACACAAAGGGATCAGTATGAAACATTGGGAAATTTACTTCGTGAATGTGTTAGTCACAATTGGATCAAAACAAATGAAAAATATCGCGCGTCGGCTGAAAAGCAAGTTTTTTATTTATCAATCGAATATTTACTAGGAAAACTGTTAAGGCAGAATTTATTAAATTTAGGTATTGAGGATTTGGTTCAGGATGGACTAGAAGAGCTTGGGATAGATTTAAGTGAACTGGAAGAATTTGAAGCGGATGCAGGATTGGGAAATGGCGGGTTAGGAAGATTGGCTGCCTGTTTTTTGGATTCCCTGGCATCTCTTGACCTTCCTGGACATGGATATGGAATTCGTTACAAGCATGGGTTATTTGAACAAAAAATAGTTGATGGATATCAGGTTGAACTACCAGAGCAATGGCTTAGGAGCGGGAATGTATGGGAGGTTAGAAAATCTGATCTCGCTGTAAAAGTGCCTTTTTGGGGCCAAGTAGAGGGGAAACAGATAAATGGGCGACTTGTCTTTGAACATATTAAGGCGGAGACAATAACCGCCGTTCCGTATGATATGCCTGTTGTGGGTTATAAAACAAAGACGATTAATACATTAAGACTTTGGAGTGCAGAACCATCGCAATTTCCAGTGGATAAGGATATTTTAAAATATAAACGGGAAACAGAAATTGTGTCAGAATTCCTTTATCCTGACGATACACATGATGAAGGGAAAATACTTCGGTTAAAACAGCAATATTTTTTAGTTTCTGCAAGTATTCAGGCAATCATCCAGGACTATCGCAAGCAACATTCAAATCTGGAAAATCTGCACCAACACGTGTGTATTCATATTAATGATACCCATCCCGTTTTATCCATTCCTGAACTAATGAGGGTACTTGTTGATGTGGAAGGATTTGATTGGGAAAAAGCATGGTATATAACGCAAAATACAATTTCATATACGAACCACACTACTTTAACAGAAGCATTAGAAAAGTGGCCAGTTCGCATTTTCCGACCGCTACTTCCCAGGATTTATATGATTGTTGAGGAAATAAATGAACGATTTTGCAAAGAACTCTGGGAGAAGTATCCTGGAGAATGGAATCGAATTGGGGAAATGGCCATCATAGCTAATGAACAAGTTAAGATGGCTCACTTAGCTGTTGTTGGGAGTTTTAGTGTGAATGGTGTTGCAAAGCTGCATACTGAAATCCTAAAGCAAAGAGAAATGAACCAATTTTATAAGGTCTTTCCTAAAAAGTTTAATAATAAAACAAACGGTATTGCGCATAGACGTTGGCTTTTAAAGGCAAACCCAAAGCTTTCGGCCCTTATAACAGAGGCAATTGGTCCATCCTGGCCACGCATGCCAAATGAACTTATTCAACTACTTGAATACAAGGATAACCCAACTTTTTTAAATGAGTTACATCGGATTAAAAAGGAAAATAAGCAAAGGTTATCCACTGTCATAAAAGATCAAACAGGTATAATCGTTGATCCTGGTGCTATTTTTGATGTACAGGTAAAACGTCTGCACGCTTATAAACGGCAGCTCTTAAATGTTTTACATATTATGCATCTTTACAACCAGTTGAACGATGACTCTAGTTTTCAAATAGCTCCTAGAGTATTCATTTTTGGTGCAAAAGCATCTCCAGGATATTATTATGCAAAGAAAATCATTAAACTCATTCATGCCGTTGCGGAAAAAATTAATAAAGATCCTCATGTAGGAAATAAAATTAAAGTAGTTTTTCTAGAAAATTATCGGGTATCTTTGGCTGAAAGGGTTTTTCCTGCCGCAGATGTAAGTGAGCAAATTTCTACAGCAAGTAAAGAAGCATCTGGAACGGGAAATATGAAATTTATGATCAATGGGGCTCTAACGGTTGGTACATTGGATGGAGCGAATATTGAAATAAGAGAATTAGTAGGGGAAGATCCTATTTTTACCTTTGGTTTAAATTCCGAAGGAGTTCTTCGATATAATCAATATGGTGGATACCAATCGAGGGAATACTATCACCATGACAGTCGGATTAAGCGTGCAGTTGATCAATTGGTAAATGGATTTTTCCCTAATGCACACAATGAATTTGAACCAATTTTTGATTCACTATTAACTGAAAATGACCAATACTTTGTGTTAAGGGACTTTGCCTCTTATGCGGAGGTTCAAGAGAAAATTAGCCAATCGTTTGAAGATAAGATTGAATGGCAAAGAAAATGTCTCATAAATATTGCAAATGCTGGATATTTCTCTAGTGACCGTACAATTAAGGAATATGCGGAGGAAATTTGGAGGATTAAACCGGTGAGAATATGGGATTGATTAAAAGAAACATCTGCCAGAAGTGGCAGATGTTTTTTACTAGAAAAAGTGTCCTATGAATAATCCTACTGTTAGTAAAAATCCAAATAATGTGTTTGTTTGTGCTGTTGCTTTCATGGCTGGTAACATTTGAATAGGTACGGTTTTCCCAATAAAACCTTTAGTCGCCTTAATTGCTTTTGGCACACTTAAAAGGGCAATGGCGATCCAAGCAGTGGAAATCCCACTAAGGATTAGTACAAATATCCAAAGATAAGATAGAGCAAATAAAGTTGCTAACAATTTAATAGCACCTTGTCTTCCTAACAAAATAGCAAGGGTTTTACGCCCATTCTCTTTATCTCCGTCCAGATCCCGGATATTATTTGCTAGTAGGATTTCACCTACCAAAACCATAATTGGTATGGAGACAAGGATACTTGTCCGATCCACGGTTCCAGTTTGAATAAAAAAGGCAATTAAAATAATCAAAAGACCCATAAAAAAGCCTGCAACAAGTTCGCCAAATGGAGTATAGGCAATTGGCAGTGGTCCACCCGTATAGAAGTAGCCGGCTGCCATACAAACTAGTCCGACCAATGCAAGCCACCAGCTGCTATTTGCACAAATATAAATTCCTAATAACAAAGCAATTCCATAAAAGCTAAATGCTAGTTTCATTACGGTGCCAGGCTTTATTCCATCACGAACAATGGCCCCGCCAATCCCTACTGAATGTTCATCATCAAGACCGCGTTTATAATCATAATATTCATTAAACATATTGGTTGCTGCTTGAATCAATAAACTAGCCAATAACATTGTTAAAAATAAGCCAAAATGAATACTTCCATTTTTTAAGGCAAGAGCAGTACCAAGTAGAACGGGCACAAAGGATGCCGATAAGGTATGGGGACGGGTCAATTGCCACCAAACTTGAAAACCACGGTTTGATTCGACTACAGATTTTTTCTGTAATTGTGGCTGCATTCGATTCTCTCCCTTTGTCAAAGTTTAATCAATCTCTATTTAAACGATATTCTATTCCAAACCTTAGTTTATGTAATCTAAATTCTAGTGTCAATGACTTTCTTTCTAGTGGGAAATATAGGAATGGGAAACGATTAAACAGCAAACAACCAAAAATAGTTTTTTTAATATATAATAAGGAATGAACTAGGTGTGAAGTGACATGTAATATTGACACCATTCTATTATGAGTAGTATCTTAAAATAGGCTTAAAATGAATGGATAACAGTCATAAAGGCTGTTTTGGAGGGATTTTTTTGGTTACCATTCAGGAAACGGAAATAGAGGAAAAAGGCAAACTAGCCATTCAACGTGCGAAAAAAATAGGAAAGCCTATTTTGACAAGCATTGTTCATAAAATTAACACAATTGACCCTTTATTATTTTTTCAAACGGGAAGCAAGCGCTATTTGGGTGAACGCTTTTTCTGGAAGGATCCTTCTGATGAAACCATATTAGTTGGAATCGGAATAGTAAAGCAAATACAATCGGATCAGGCTTCTGACCGCTTTTTTCATGTTGAAAATGAATGGAAAAAATTTATAAGTGACAGTATAATAGAAAATCCTTTTACGGAAAATGGCCTTGGTCCCATTATGTTTGGTGGTTTTTCCTTTGATCCCTTTAAAGAAAAAACAGATCTATGGTCACAGTATTCTGATTCAGATTTTCATGTGCCGAAATTTATGCTTAGTATAATTAGAGGTCAGGCATTCTTTACTACAAACATTGTCTGCACACAATATGATGATGTTTCGTTATTTAATAAAGTAATGGATGAAAGAAACCATTTTTTGAATTCCCTTACAAAAGAACTTCCATTACATTCCTTTAACTTGGTAGAAACGAAGGAAATTTTTCCTGAGAGGTGGAAGGAAACAGTTGATGAGGTTGTAGATACCTTAATATCAGGTCAGATGAAAAAAGTTGTATTAGCTCGTGAATTAAGATTGGTTTTTAATCATCTTGTCTGTGCTACAACGGTTTTATCACGCTTGTTTAAGGAACAAAAGGAAAGCTTTATTTTTGCCTTTGAATCTGGAAGTGATTGTTTTATTGGAGCCTCGCCAGAAAGGCTAGTAAAGAAAAAAGGGAATGATGTGTTTTCCACCTGTCTGGCAGGATCCATTTCTAGAGGGAAATCTCCTAGTGAAGATCAAGTTCTAGGTGATACCCTATTGAAGGATCAAAAAAATTTGAGAGAACATCAATTTGTTGTAGAAATGATTAAAGAAGCAATGGAAGAATCTTGTGAAGAGGTACTTCTTCCAGATCATCCTCAATTAATGAAAATGAGGGATATTCAACACCTCTATACACCGGTAATTGGTAAAAGTAAACCAAATACGTCATTACTACTTTTTGTCGAAAGACTCCATCCAACACCAGCATTAGGAGGATTACCTAAAAAAGAGGCAATCGAAAAGATACGTCAAGTTGAAGAACTTGACCGCGGATTTTATGCAGCACCACTAGGCTGGATGGATTATAAGGAAAGTGGAGAATTTGCTGTTTCTATACGATCCGCCCTTATACAAGGAAAAGAGGCTTCCCTTTTTGCAGGTTGCGGAGTGGTTGCCGATTCAGATTCAGAAAGTGAATATCAAGAAACAGGTTTGAAATTTAGACCAATGCTTTCAGCTCTTGGAGGAAAATAATATGAGTCATGAGGAATCCTTAACAGCATATATAGCCGCATTTGTTGCAGAGTTAGTCCATACAGGTGTTACAGAGGTTGTCGTAAGCCCTGGATCAAGATCGACCCCTATGGCGATGATCATGGCCGAACACCCAGAGCTTAAACTTCATATCCATGTTGATGAACGTTCTGCTGCCTTTTTTGCTCTTGGGATAGCGAAGGCTTCAAAAAAACCTGTTGCTATACTTTGTACATCCGGGACTGCAGCAGCTAATTATTATCCAGCAATTGTCGAGGCGCATTATTCTCGAATCCCGTTGATCGTTTTAACAGCAGACCGACCACATGAACTAAGAGATGTTGGTGCTCCACAAGCGATTGATCAAAATCACTTATATGGTCATCATGTAAAATGGTTTGCAGAAATGGCTCCGCCAGAAAATAGTTTTGAAATGATTCGATATGTTAGAACTGTTTGTGCAAGAGCAGCATCTGTTGCAGCCCAAGCACCAGCTGGACCTGTTCATTTAAATTTTCCTTTCCGCGAGCCGCTTATTCCAAAATTAGATGAGGGACTTTTCCAATTAGCGGAGCGGCCAAATGGTTATGTAAAGGTGAATAATGGACAATTAGTCATTGATGATGGGGAAGTTAAAGAAATAGCAAAAAATGCACAAAAATATAAAAATGGAATGATCGTATGTGGTCAAATAGATGATGAACAATTTACTTCAGCTATTATTTCTTTGGCAGAGAAATTAAATTATCCTATTTTAGCGGATCCACTTTCACAGCTTCGCAGTATGGCATATTCAAGTGAAAATATTATTGAAACATATGATACCTTTTTACGCAATGATGATGCGAAGCAGTTTTTAAAACCTGAAATAATTATTCGATTTGGGGCAATGCCGGTCTCAAAAGCATTAACCATATTTTTGAAAGAGAACCATCATGCACTTCAATATGTAGTGGATGGGGGGGGAGGATGGAGAGATCCAGCAACTCTTTCAACAAATATGATTTATTGTGATGAAACAAAACTTTGTGAAAAAATACTTAAATACGCTTCTATCCATTCAGAGAGTGCTTTCCTTGATAGTTGGAAAAAAATAAACAGCCTGACAAAGGAAAACATGGCACTTGTAAGGGATGCAGTGGAATTGAATGAAAGCCGCCTTTTCTCCCAATTAGCAGACATGCTTCCGGAAGAGGCTACCTTATTTGTTGGTAATAGTATGCCAATTCGTGATTTAGATAGTTTTTTCCATAATAATCAAAAATCAATCCGTGTAATGGCTAATAGAGGAGCAAATGGAATTGATGGCACAGTATCCACAGCTTTAGGTGCAGCACTATATTCTAAATCGCTCTATTTAATTTTAGGCGATTTAACCTTTTTCCATGACCTTAATGGCTTATTAGCAGCTAAACTTCATGATATTGATATTCATATCATTGTAGTGAATAATAATGGCGGTGGGATCTTTTCGTTCTTACCACAATCACAGCATCAAAAAAACTTCGAACTTCTTTTTGGAACCCCTATCGACCTTGATTTTGAGTTGGTAGTACGTATGTATAATGGAAAGTTTACTAGAGTATCTAATTGGGATCATTTAACTAACCTGATGAGTTCTTCAAGAGAGGATACTGGATTACATGTTTGGGAAATCCTAACCAATAGGGAGAGAAATTTGAAAGAACACCGCGAAATTTGGAGTATAGTTTCCCGGGAAATCTCGAATTTTGTAAAAGGTAGTTAATGATGATTTTTCAATTGAATGGGCTTTCCTATAATGTTGAAATGTACGGAGATGGCTTTCCATTCCTTCTATTGCATGGTTTTACAGGTGATTCCTCTACATGGGCTTCTTTTTGTGCCGAATGGGGAGAACATTCTACTTTAGTTATGCCAGATATAATTGGACATGGAAAAACAGACTCACCGAATAATCCAGATCGCTATGATATTCAACTTGTAGCAAAGGATTTAAAAGATTTGCTTGATCAATTGAGTTTAAATCAAGTGGATTTACTAGGCTATTCTATGGGGGGCAGGCTTGCCCTTACCTTCACCATTCTTTATCCAGATCGAGTTCGGAACCTGATACTAGAAAGTTCCTCACCTGGTCTGCAATCGGAGGAAGAACAAGAACTTCGTCGTATGAAAGATCATGAACTTGCAAATTTTATTCTAGAAAAAGGGATCGGTTTATTCGTTGATTATTGGGAAAACATCCCTCTTTTTTCAACCATGAAGAGAATGACAGATAGTGTAAGGAAAGAAATTCGAACACAGCGGCTCTCTAATAATCCGGTTGGTCTTGCAGGCAGTCTAAAAGGAATGGGGACGGGTGCACAGCCATCCTGGTGGGAGCATTTAAAACACCTACAGCACAAAGTATTGCTAATTACAGGAGAACTAGATCAAAAGTTTTGTATGATTGCAAGTAAGATGAGAAAATCTCTTAAAAATAGTTCATTAGTAATGGTTAAAAACAGTGGACATGCAAATCACGTGGAAGAAAAAGAAAAGTTTGTTACAATAGTAAGTGACTTTTTAAAAATTACTTGATGAAGGAGGAATTATTTTGACAGTAGAATGGATTGCAGGTCGAAAATACGAAGATATTATTTATGAAACCTATAATGGAATTGCAAAAATCACCATTAATCGTCCTGAAGTACATAATGCATTTCGTCCAAAAACAGTAGTGGAGTTAATTGACGCTTTTGCTTATGCGCGTGATGATTCAGAGGTTGGTGTCATTGTTTTAACAGGTGCTGGTGATAAGGCATTCTGTTCTGGCGGTGACCAAAGAGTTCGTGGCCATGGCGGATATGTGGGGGAAGACCAGATTCCACGTTTAAACGTTTTAGATCTTCAACGTTTAATCAGGGTGATTCCAAAGCCAGTTATTGCAATGGTTAAAGGATATGCTATCGGTGGCGGTCATGTTCTTCATATTGTTTGTGATTTAACTATTGCAGCTGACAATGCTATTTTTGGACAAACGGGACCGAAGGTAGGAAGCTTTGATGCTGGCTATGGTTCTGGATACCTTGCAAGAATCATTGGACATAAAAAGGCACGTGAAATCTGGTTTTTATGTCGCCAATACAATGCACAAGAAGCATTGGATATGGGCTTAGTAAATACAGTAGTTCCATTAGAAAAAGTGGAAGAAGAAACATTACAGTGGTGTGAAGAAATTCTTGAAAAGAGCCCAACTGCATTACGATTCTTGAAAGCTGCACTTAATGCAGATACAGATGGATTAGCAGGAATTCAGCAATTTGCTGGAGATGCAACACTCCTTTATTACACAACAGATGAGGCAAAAGAAGGCCGTGACGCATTTAAGGAAAAACGTAAACCAGACTTCGGTCAATTCCCACGTTTTCCTTGATTTAAAAGAGTTAGACAATTTTCAGCAGCTTGATGGTCTCCATCAGGCTGTTTTTAATAGGATGTGTTATAAATGCAAAGCGAGTTAATGCCTAATTTTTTAAAGAAAAGAGCTTTTTTAACTCCTGATCGAGTTGCCATTTATTTTAATGATGAAAGTATCACTTTTAAAGAATTGTATAATCGTTCATTTGAAATTGCAGGAAAGCTCCAAGGGCTGGGATTTCGCCAAGGAGATTTTACAGGGGTACTATTAAGAAATCATCTTGATACAGTTATTATTTTGTTTGCCCTCCAATTAATAGGGATAAGGGCCGTTATTCTAAATAATCGGCTCACACCAACTGAATTATCTTGGCAATTAAATGATTCGAAGGCACGGTTTTTATTGCTAGAACCTTCATTTTCAAACGTTATTGATAGCATGGATTCTTCTTTAAAATGTATAACAAAAGATCAATTATTTAAAGCCACTATGGTGCATCCAATGATTCAGGAAGAAGTTGATCTTTTAGACATATGTACTGTCATGTATACTTCAGGTACAACGGGAAATCCCAAAGGGGTCATTCAAACTTACGGTAATCATTGGTGGAGTTCAGTTGGGTCTGCATTTAATTTAGGGCTCATGGAGCAGGATTGCTGGCTCTGCACTGTTCCAATCTTTCATATTAGCGGTTTCTCAATACTAATGAGAAGTGTGATATATGGGATGACGATCGTATTACATGAAAGCTTTGATGTTGAAAGAACATTACAAGATATTGAAGAAAAAAAGGTTACCATCATGTCTGTCGTATCTACCATGTTAACACGGATGGTTGATAGGCTTGGTGAACAACGTTTACCTGAATATTTTCGATGTATGCTTTTAGGAGGTGGTCCCGCTCCATTACCACTGCTTGAGGCCTGTGTTGAAAAAGCTATTCCGGTCTTTCAAACATATGGTATGACAGAAACAGCTTCCCAAATAGTTACTCTTTCTCCAGAATACAGCCTTGCAAAGCTTGGATCTGCGGGTAAGCCATTGTTCCCTGCTCAAATTAAAGTTGAGCTAGAAGAAGGAGTATTAGCTCCAGAAGGCAAAGCAGGGGAAATTATAGTAAAAGGACCAAATGTGACAACAGGTTATCTTTATCGACCGGATGCAACCGCAAATAAAGTTAAGAATGGATGGCTATATACAGGTGATATTGGATATTTAGACTCTGAAGGATTCCTATTTGTTCTTGATCGGAGAGCAGATTTGATTATATCAGGTGGAGAAAATATTTATCCAGCTGAAATAGAAGCTGTTTTACTAGCCCATCCTAGCGTAGCCGATGCAGGTGTTATTGGCATAGAAGATGAAGCATGGGGACAGGTTCCAGTCTCTTTTATTGTGAAAAATATAGGAATGAATCCTTCTCAAGAAGAAATTCAGCAATTTTGCATGGAAAAATTAGCAAAATATAAGGTACCAAAGCAAATCTTTTTCTTGGAGTCGTTGCCGCGTAATGCAGCCAAAAAGCTTTTAAGAAGGGAATTACGGGAGCTTGTGAATGAAGGAAGGGTTGAACGATGAATATTTCCTCCATCCAGCTTTATTTGATAAAAATGCCGTTAAAATCCCCTTTTATTACCCACTTAGGGGTTGTTGGGGAAAGGGAAGGAATCATAGTTGAGATAATAGATCATGATGGAATATGTGGTTATGGAGAGGGAGTCGCGTTCTCCTCGCCATGGTATACAGAGGAAACAGTTGAAACAAGCTTTCATATGCTAAATGATTTTTTAATTCCGTTACTACAAAATCAGCCGATTCAACATCCTAAAGAAGCAACCATGCTTTTTCAATCAATTAGACGAAATAATATGGCAAAATCTGCACTAGAAACGGCGCTTTGGGATTTATATTCGAAACAGAATCAAGCATCTTTATCGAAAATGCTTGGTGGAAAGAAAGAAAGAATTCCTTCAGGTGTAGTGGTTGCGACCAATTCGGTTACCAAGGCATTAAGCCAAATTGAACATTATTTAGAGGAAGGGTATCAGCGTTTTAAAATTAAAATACATCCAGGCCAGGATGTCTCATTACTTGCAGAAATTCGTCGATATTATCCTGATATCCCGCTTATGGCTGATGCTAATTCTTCTTATACAATAAAAGACATTGAGCAGCTTAAGTCATTGGACCAATTTAACCTATTAATGATTGAGCAACCATTGGGACATGATGACCTTATTGAGCATGGTATTCTTCAAAAAGAAATCATGACTCCTATCTGTTTAGATGAAAGCATTGTGACGTTTGATGATGCCAGGAAAGCAATTGATTATGGGTGTTGCAAAGTTATTAATGTAAAGGTGGGCCGGGTTGGAGGCCTATATGAGGCAAAGCGAATTCACGATTATTGTTTTGAAAAAGATATAGAGGTATGGTGCGGAGGGATGATTGAATTCGGTATTTCTCGCGCACACAACATTGCACTTGCCTCTTTACCGGGATTCTCTATTCCAGGTGACATTTCAGCTTCAAATCGTTTTTGGGAAGAAGATATTATTCTTCCTGAAGTAACAGTGGAAAACGGCTGGGTGAACGTGCCAAGTGGAATTGGAATTGGATTTGAAATCAATCCTAAAAGGTTGAAGGAAACCATGGTATCAAAACGAAAATATGTTTTTTAAAAACAAAGCGCTTGGGTTCAAAAGTGACCCCCAGCGCTTTTATTTCTTATCTTCCAGTTGGTTCAAAAGTTTGGCAGTCAGTTTCTTTGGTGGAATCAGCTGTAGATCCCGTATGACTGACAACATAAATTTGCTCAGCACTGCATATATTTCCACTTGCCCAGTAAGAGCAATTCTTTACTTCGCATAGAACGTCTTTTGCCATGGTGTATCACTCCTTTTCGCAAATCCGCGAGTTTTCTTTAGGATACAATCTTATTTTTTGAACATTAGCAAGAAAAATTCCTATCATAACAAGGAAGGCAATCCTTTTTATGACAGGAACTGATGTTTATTTATTTAAAGCAATTTTTAATGTATGAAGATTTTTATTCATAAGTGTAAAGTATGTTTCGTTATCTTTAATATTTTTTGGAGTTAGAACAGCTAGATTATTCACAATTAAAGCTTTTGCGCCAATTTCATCTTGAACCACTTTGCCTAATTTTGAATTGACATTTTGTTCAAATAAAATATAATGAAGCCCCTCTTGTTTGGCATTGGATACTATATTTTCTAATTGCTTTTGTGATGGTTCATTTGTAGTAGATAATCCTGAAATACTAATTTGTTTTAAACCGTAGCGATTTTCCCAATAACCAAAGGCTGCATGGGTGACAATAATTTTTTTCGTTTTCGCTTGACTGATGGTTGTTTTGTACTGAGCATTGAGATCATCTAACTCTTTGGAAAGATTGTTATAATTTGCATTAAATAAGGCTTTATTTTTGGGCATTTTCTTTATTAATGCGTCTCTAATGATAGCTGCCATGTCTTTACAATAAATTGGATCAAGCCATACATGCGGGTTAATATCTGTACCCGTTTCTTCCTGTGTATTTGTTTTAGGAAGAATAAGGGAGTTTGCAACTGGAATAATCGTTACGTTTTGGTCTTTTAATGTATCTTTTGCTTTTTCTACAAATCCTTCAAGGCCAAGGCCAATGTAAAAGAATAGGTCTGAATCGGCTAAATTCATCATATCCTGTTGAGATGGTTCAAATGTATGCTCGTCAGCTCCAGGTGGATAGACTGTTTTTACATTTACAAATTTTCCACCAATACGCTCAGAAAAATATTGAAGAGGGAATACTGTTGTATAGATGGATAATTGATTTTTTGCTTTATGCTGTGTTTCATTTGTGCAGGCTGCTAGAAACAGGCTGAGAGGCAATAACAAACAAAGCAAAATAATGGACTTTTTCATAAAATCTCCTTTAAAATATATGTAAACCGGATTAATTACGATTTAATAGTGAAAATTTTTTTTGAATTATTTTAATTAATAGGAACGATTCCGATTTCCTATGTATCTTACAAAAAAAAAATTATAAAATCAAGTGTAAAATTTTCAACTAAAGGTAGGTTGGTTTCTGTGACTTTATTACATGAAATTTTAGATTACAACAAGATGTTTGTGGAAAATAAGGAATATGAAAAATATGAGAGAAATAAACTCCCAAAAAAGCGTATGGTTATTCTTACATGTATGGATACAAGACTTCTTGAATTACTTCCAAAAGCTATGAATTTAAGCAACGGTGATGTAAAAACTGTAAAAAATGCTGGTGCGATTGTATCCCATCCATTTGGAAGTATAATGCGAAGCATCCTTTTAGCGGTATATGAACTGCAAGCAGATGAGGTTTTGGTTATTGGACACTATGATTGCGGTGTAAGTGGACTAAAGGCAGAAAAGGTAATTGAAAGTATGAAGGCAAGAGGAATCTCTCAGGATACACTTGATACATTATCATATTCTGGAATTAATTTTGAAAAATGGCTCCATGGCTTTGATAATGTAAAGGAAAGTGTGGAGCATAGTGTGAATGTAGTGAAAAACCATCCCCTTATGCCTCGTGATATTCCTGTTCATGGGTTAGTCATCGATCCAAGTACAGGAAGGCTTGATCTTGTTGTAGAAGGATACATTGCCTAATGTTTTTTTGGCCATTCCTTGGGAACCGGGTCTATACCCCCTGGATGAAAGGGATGGCATTTTAAAATTCTTTTTAAGGCAAGATAACCACCTTTTAATGCACCAAAACGTTGAACTGCTTCTAATCCATAATGGGAACATGTTGGATAAAACCGGCAGGAAGGCGGCTTAAGTGGTGAAATCACAATCTGATAAAATCGAATCAATAAAATAAAAAAATTTTTCAACATGGTCCTGCTCCTTTGCGACATGTAGTAGTCTATCAACAAGATATCATAAATGTGTTGTTTGGTATATTTTTAAATATGAATAATCAGATGAAAACGGTCGGGTTTTAAGGTATGATAGGGATAGATTTTAAAAGGAGTGATTGGAATGCCTTCAGTAGAAAGCTTTGATCTAGATCATAATGCTGTAAAAGCCCCCTACGTAAGACATTGTGGTGTCCACAAGGTAGGGAGTGACGGTGTTGTAAATAAATACGATATCCGTTTTTGCCAACCAAATAAAGAAGCAATGAAGCCAGATTCTATCCATACTTTAGAGCACCTTCTAGCTTTTAATATTCGCAAGCATTCTGAAAAATATAACCACTTCGACATCATCGATATCTCTCCAATGGGCTGTCAAACTGGTTTTTATCTAGTTGTAAGTGGTGAGCCGACTGTGGAGGAAATCATTGATCTCCTTGAAGATACCATGAAGGACGCACTAGAGATCACAGATATTCCTGCAGCTAATGAAAGACAATGTGGCCAGGCAAAGCTTCATGATTTAGAAGGTGCTAAACGGTTAATGAACTATTGGCTAAAGCACAGTAAAGAAGAGCTTAAACAAATTTTTGCATAAAAAAAGATTCCTATTCGATTTATTCGTGTAGGAATCTTTTTTTATCTACGCATATGAGCAACTACGCCTCATGAACTGCCTTAAGGGCTTATCAATCGGTGAGTTTTCTTTATGTAATAATTAATGGATATTCCTTGGATGGTACGTATTAATTCTTCGCTGGCCGTAGTCATCTTGGGCAAACTTTCCTTTTAGGCTTTCCATCAAATATAACCCCATCAAGTCGAACAATTCCTGCTCATCCATATCAGCAATAAGATTGATTAAATCTTCACGCGTCATTTCTTCAAGAAAGGCAAATGTTAACATATCGATATCCTCTTCATCACCTGTCAGCTTGTTCCGGTAAAGGTCATAAAGCTCATCAACCAATTTCATTTCATCACCACCTTAAATATTTGAATGGAAATTTATCACCTGTTTTCAATATATATACCAAAACTGAAACAAAAATACAAAAGAAAGTTGAGGCTATATAACAATTATACCCAAATAAATGAAAAAAGAATAAATTATTACTTTTCGAGAAAAATGATAAGGAAACGAGGTTGCACTTTTATTGAAAAAGGGGATGCATAGAAATGAGTGGAAAGAAAATATATTTTATTGATGTCGGAAGCGGAGAAATTTCTCAAAGTGCAACAAGTTCGACATGGAGCTATAAGGTTGAAGCAACTGATGAAGAAATAACAGACCTTCGGGAATTATTTGACCAGAATTACTCTACGGAATGGCAAAATTTTTTCCGTGCTCATGTACCCTATGTACAATATCATTATGATCGGGAAAATGATGCTTACGATCAAACCATTGAAAAAATCTATGGAATGATTTATAAACTTGGTGATGAAGAGGCAAAAAAACATATTAAAAATATGAATATTATAGCAGACGATGCCCAGTAGTCTGATTTAAGAAGAGGCTAATTCAAAAAACTTATTTGAAACAGTCTCTTTTCTATTCCCTCTGAGCTTATAGAGATAAAAAGTGCAACAATGCCTCCGTCTTTATATAATAGAACTATATGAAATCTAAAAGATGAGGGAAAAACGGATGAAAAGATTTTTAGATAGTACAGGGAAAATAGTTGAACTTTCATTTATCGGTCATCCTTTTAAGGAAACGGTAGGGCATGTGTTAGTTATTTGTCAGTATGAGGATGGATGGCTTTGTACTCATCACAAAAATCGAGGCATTGAATTTCCTGGTGGAAAGATTGAATGCGGTGAAACTCTTGAACAAGCTGCAAAAAGAGAAGTGTATGAAGAAACAGGTGCTATCATTTCTACCCTCGTTCAATTAGGGGAATATCGTGTGGAAGATCCAAAGGGTCCGTTTGTGAAGGCCGTTTTTTGGGGAGAAGTAAAGCAACTGGATGAAAAA
>JAUZPL010000063.1 GCA_030705955.1 Bacillota bacterium
GTTAAAAAATCCTCTTGCATTAACTCAATGATGGCGCTATAATCTTTTTTGTACCATTCATTTGGGGGATTAGCTCAGCTGGGAGAGCGCAACGCTGGCAGCGTTGAGGTCAGGGGTTCGAGCCCCCTATTCTCCATAACCCGAAACCCTTGCGCAGCAAGGGTTTTTCTTTGTTTACGCTTCCCTCCAACCCTTATTTTTTTGAAAAAGTGCACTAAAGCGTTTTTAGCCTCGCTTGAAAAAGCTTTTTTCAAATCGGTCCGCTGCCCCACGCTGCAAATCTTCATTCACATGAGAATAAATATTTAAAAGAGTATCTACATCCGCATGCCCTAAACGCTCAGCAACCACTTTTGGATTTTCGCCATAAATCATTAAAAGCGTCGCATGGAGATGGCGAAGGTCATGCAAAGTAATCTTAGGAACTTCTGCTTTTTTAATGTATCGGTCAAATTCACGCAATAGGTTCCTCGGATCTTTGTACTTTCCATCGTATGCGCAAAAGACACTATTTTCATCATGGTAGGCAGCACCTAGTTCATTTTTAAGCTTTTCCTGATTTTCTTTATGCCTGATTAATTTTCCCACCAAATAAGGGAAAATGGATATCTGTCTTCTTGAGCTTACGGTTTTTACATCTTTTAAAAATAGACCCTTTTCAACAGTTCTGGCAAGCGAACGACTGATTCTGATTATAGCTTTTTCAAAATCTATATCCGACCATTTTAAGCCTAGCATCTCACCACGCCTCATTCCATTGAAAACAAAACCTTCATAAATCGTTTCCTCACCTAATTCCATTACTACATTCAAAAACTGTTTTGTTTGTTCTTCAGTCCAAGGATTTACTTTCTTTCTTGGAACCTTGGTTTGGTGTTGCATCAAGCGCAGTATTATGCTTCAAATATCCCCACTTAACCGCTTGGGTAAATGCTCTACGAAGTAAATTATGAAATTCCCGAACTGTCTTGGGTGCAAGCTCTTCGTCCAACTTGTCATTATAAAAATCGTCTAACATTTTTGTCGTTATTTTATCGATCTGAATATTGCCAAAATAGGGAATCAGACTAACAAAGCCAATGAACGTTCAATATATTTCGAATATTACGTTAACATTAAAATAATTTAATTATACTAACACTGGAATTACATTAAAAATATAATTTTATTATTTGTTTGGAAATATTATAAAAATATTCCTCTAAGTATTTCTTTAAACCTCGTCTTTAATTTTATTAATCGATTTTTCCACTAGATACTGATACCCATAAATAACAATTGCTAATGACACACATATAAAATACCATATTGTATGATTCAACTTTTTAAATTTAAAAACTCCTACCTTTTCCCATATTTGAGCAAAAGGATACGCACAAATAGCATCTATTACTATATTTGTAAGTAAATATTTTAGAAAACTACCATATGTTAATTTAAATACCCATAGTGTGGTTACAAAAAAAGGACCTAATATATAAATTAACAAAACTTGCTACAGGTAAAAACCTGAAAAATGACTTTTTCCCCATGAAAGGAACAGTTAGCCAAGGAACGATTAACATCGCTAAAGCAAATGTCTTCTTTTTATCCATATAAATCAACTTCCTTCTAAAATATTTATTTATAACATTCCTCTAACTAAATTTTATTATTATTTTTCTTGTTAAACTATCTGACCCTTTAGTATAAGTGAAAATCCTCACAATCTCTTCACCAATAGCAATTTCCTTTAAATATGTTACTCAATTAAATGGCCCTATAAATAAAGAAACGCAATCATTTAATCAATGATTGCGCCCGATTGTTGAATATCGTTAAATGAAACATTTCAGGATCACAAAGAACAAATTTAAGCTATTATCTATTACATTTCTATTAATTAAAAGGAACGGGCAGGTAAGTGACATAAACGGTGGTTCATTGTAGGGATTTATGGAATAATTGATGTTGAGTGTCGTAACTAAGAAAAAGAAATATAAATTGATGGAGGTAAATTAGGAATGTCGGACAATACCGCAAGTAATGCTACAGCTAAAATGCACTTTATGCTAAAGTCTACTCCGCCAAGAACAACTTTTCATCAGGATATGACAGTAGAAGAACGGGACATTATGTTAAAACATATTGCCTATTGGACGGACAAGCAAAACCAGGGGATTGCTCTGATTTTCGGTCCTGTTTTAAATCCTTCAGCTCCGCATGGACTTGCCATAATTGAAGTTGAAAATGAAGCTCAAGTCCCAAAACTTATAGAAGAAGATCCAGCTGTAATTGCTGGTATAATGACGACTGAATTTTATCCGATGAAAGCAATGCTACCGAAACAAAACGCTTGACCCTGTAGGCGGTGTTAGTTAAAAAAGAAACTTGAATAGATAATAGTAAATGGGCTCAGTATTGGACTGAGCCATTTGCATTTTCAGTACAAATATTAATACAAAATACAATACAACTTCAGGTGCATTTTTGAGTTTTGTGATAGGAAACTAAACCAGTTAATAAAAATTTTTATCCCTTTTATTATTGAACAAAACTGCCGGTTAGCCATCCATGCAGCAGTTCTGCACCACAAAGTATGGAATTTTAATTCGTTCTTCCATGGTAGTAGAAGAAGGTAAGGATCTGAAGTTCCTCCAATGTAACTTATCCGTTATTAAGTTACATTGTGTTTTTACATTTGGGCACAAAAAAAAGCTACGTTCGCAGCTGATACTTGATGAACTATAGCACCTGATAGTTTAAGTGCATTTGTTCACAAACTTTCAACCATTATAAAAACATCCTTCACATTAAGTAACTGATTCTGTTTTGCAGTACAAAATCCAAATTATCGGATTAATGAAGGTATATCCCTAGTTACTTGATTAACAGAATTAATTAATTTCTTCTTTTTTATAACCATTTGGCGGTTTGGAAGTAAATGCAAACCATAGTTTTTTATTAGGGCTAATTTGAACAAGTTTAGCATCTTTTCCTAAAACCTTAATTCTAACATCTTTTCCAGTTGGATTTACCACAACAGCAAGATAAAAAGGAAGACCTAGTTCTCCAGAAGCTAAATAACCTTCTCTATCAATATCCGCTGAACCAATACCAAATTTCCATCTCCATTTACCCTTGTAATTTTCCATAAAACCTATATTTAATTTTTTTTCATTTTCATAAAAAATAATTACATAATTATCTTTAACTTCAATATGCCAAATAGAATCATAGTGCATTCCATTTCGATTCATTGAATCCTTAAATTGTTCTTCAATAGATTTATTCTCGTATTGTGAGCAACCCATAACGGAAAACATTAACATTACCATTAGAAAAAAGCTAATCTTTTTCAAAATATCCCCCCCTTAACGATTTGGACCCTAAGTCCATTTATATAAGAAATAATTCCGCGTAAAAAACCTGTTCCCCTTCTTAAAGTAATCTGCACCTCTAGTTCAACAAAAAAAAATCGCCGCAGCGTTCTTGATCTTGAACAAACGCACCCGTTACTTTAAGTAAAATTCTTCACAATCCTGCGACAAGGCTCCTTTCCACTCTTGGGTACCTTTCCACTCTTGGGTACCTTTCTGCTGACTGATATAATTATTTTCCGAAAATTCATAAAACATTATAATATATTCCTGTTTTATGATAATGTATTTATAGAATTAGTATTAAAAATAGGAGGATATTGAAATGCAGTATTTAATTATTGCTTTTAGTTTATTATTCATTTTTTTTAATACCATTGCTACAAGAAATTTCTTAACAGCAAATCAATACATATCAAATTTTTATAAACGTTTTTTTAAACTTTTACAATTTGTGAAGTTTGCACCAGTAATTGCCTTTCTTGTTTTACTAGTTTTAGTTTTAACTTATTTCCATAGCAAAGTAGAAATTAGACTATCACATGCTTGGTTTGATTCTCAATTTTGGGCATATACTACTTTTTTATATTGTTTCTTTGTAATAACTAAAAACAAACTTAGTCTTATTTTTATGGCAATATCACTTTTTATCGCTATTTATAATACACCACTGTTTCATTATGAAAACCTATTTATCGGCCGTAATGTTATGGTTTCTGACCTTTTTGGGATATTAATGTTTCTTTCTATGTGGATAACCATTTCAAAACTTTCAACTAGATTGAATCCCTAAAAGAGCTTGAAATTATCTATATTTTTACAGACACTTTCTTGAAATTAGTGTTATTATTGCAGTCGCTGCTTCCAGGCTATTAAACAAAACTTTACCGTCAGTCGAACAAGGAAAAAGGATTAGCATTCCTGGCATTCTTAAACTCAAGCCCCCGTTAGCTTAAGTGTAATAGTTCACACACTATCTCTTAGAAAGATTAATTAGAAACTAGATCATAATAAAGGAATATTGTGTATTATCCTTATTTATTAAGAGTTCCGCAGTTGTGTATTGGTATATTATTTCATTGGAATGCCGTACTTCTGTGGATTGCTAAAGTAATCAGCATAATTAAAGTTTCCAATAAATTCGAATGTTTTTTTGTTGTTATTATACTCATAAACTAGAATTGTACCTCTCATTCCAGAGTTCGTACTGTTGTCAACAACTGCGATTCTATTAGGTGCAAGTTGTATAATTTCTTCTCCTGTTTCTGCACTAACATTGATGTTTGGATTTGGTGTAGAAATTTGGATATTATTAAGGTTTATTGCAATAATTATTAGGCATATCAATATTCCTGTAAGTATCAGTTTGCTAAATTTATCATTCATAATAATCCCCCATTATTAATTCGTTCAATTTTAAAAATGCTACATCAACTACCTATTAGTACAAAAAGAATTATTCAACAAAGATTAAAAAACTTCCTGCTTATAGAAGTGAACTGCTCCTTTTCTTAAATAAATTAAACAAAAAGAGCATTACTACTTCTCAAAGTAATGCCACCCGTTACTTTCATAAGATTTTTAATGAAGTCCGTATTTTAATATCTGATCTCTAATTACCTCATTGCCAAAAGTGAACCATAATAATAGTAATAAAATTACAACTCCCATTAAAAGGCTAAACCAAGCAAAGTATTTATTTTCCTTATTTATTAGAGGATAAAGAACGATTAGCAACACCCCAAAAGCAAGTGTAATTACGGTAGAAAGTTGTCCTGTTAATGTTTCAAAAACCATATAATCCCTCCCTTAATCATAGGTATATTTTAACATTATTTTCTAATTTATTGTTGAACTATTCTGCTCCTATAGTTTAAGTGTAATCCTTCACAAACTTTATGCTGATGATGACAAAAATATCAATTTTCTTGAGGGTCTTATTCCGTTAAATGGCCCGATTGTTGAATAAAAATTAAACAGCATTCTTTCACCTACCCCTTTAAATAAGAAAGAGGATACCCAAAACTCTAGTTTTGGTATCCCCTATTCGACCACACACTTACCATTTTAATGAAAACTGGCCACAAAATTGGTCACAGACTTATTTTTTTAAATTACACCAGATTAATCTAGATTTCTTTTAAAACTCTTAAAACCCTTGATACATAAGATTTTATTGAATTCAATTAATCTTATTTAACACAGTTAATCACCGGGCTTCCCCCTGGCAGCGTTGAGGTCAGGGGTTCGAGCCCTCTATTCTCCATCAACAGAAACCCTTGCGTAGCAAGGGTTTCTGTTGATTTTTTCTTTTCTTACGCTATTTTTTGAACATTGCACAGTTATTGCACACTTTCACGAAGTATTAAAATTTGATTCTCAAGCAGCAAAAAACCTTTTTCCATTTGAAGGGCTGCATCTTCCTGCATATTCGGTTGAAAGTGTGTGTAAAGATTTAATGTGATCTCTATAGAACTATGCCCCAACCGTTCGGATACGACTTTTGGATTGACCCCCATTTTCATTAATTGAGTGGCGTGAAAATGCCGCAAGCCGTGAATCGTGCTTTTTCGGACTCCCGCCTTTTCAACATAGCGGGCAAATTCTCGTAAAAGATTATCAGGGTCCTTCAATGTACCGGCGGCAGAACAGAACACCATTCCTTCAGAGTTAAATACCCCTTTCGTCTACTGCATCAAGCTTTGTCGCTTTTCTCGGTATTGTAGAAGTTTTTGGACGACCAAAGGGGAAATGGAGATTTGACGTTTCGAAGCTTCCGTTTTGACATCTTTTAAAATTAAGCCTTTTCCTTTTATGCGAGCTAAACTTCGCACAACACGTATTTTTCCTTGTTTGAAATCAATGTCTTCCCATCTTAACCCTAAAAGTGCTCCGCGTCTCATTTCAGTAAAAATCGCCACATTATAAAAGGTATCACCTTCCGTATGTTCCACTACTTTAAAAAATTGTTTTGCTTCTTCCGTCCAAGGGTTTACCACACTTTTTTTAGTTTTTGGGGTGTCGCTTGGCTTACCGGATTGACCTCTAGTTTCGACCATCCCCCCTTTAAAAAGGGGGGTAAAAAACAATAATGGTTTATTCTTTTATTTACTCAGAGGTTCTTTCCATTCCAAATTACGTTTGAGGCCTTATAACTATTTACATATAAATTAATTTGAAAACTTCCTATTAATATTAATCACTATAATAAATCCCCTAATTCTGCGATCCGTTTGTTAGTATCATCTTTATAAATTCCGCCATGATAACAAATAACAGTTTCAATATCATAGTTTAACAATTTTTTTAAAGACATTTTGGTTAAATTCATATCAAAGTTTGTAGATTCTGGTGCTAGAATAAGTTTTCCATTATGGATTTGCAGGAGATCACCAGCAATTAATGTTTTGTACCTTTTAAGATAAAGGCTAATATGGCCTGGCGTGTGACCTGGTGTATAAATTACTAAGATTCCACCACAATATGGCAGTTCCTCTCCATCAGTCATTGTATAATCGACGTTAACTTTGCTGCTTTCAAAACCTGCTTTAAGTTTGCTGTATATTTCTTTCATATTTTCAGGCAAATAGTCCAACTTAGCTTCAAATTGAGCAAGTTTAATTGGCTTCTTCTCACCGTCAATGAATGGTTTCTCCTCTTTATGAGTAAATACTTTAACATTATTCTGAATCTCTTTAATAATGCTTGAAGTATTTCCAACATGGTCAATATCCTGATGAGTTAAGATCACCATACCAAGGTCATAAAATGCAACACCTTCATTTTCAATTGCTTCACGAATTTTGGATAATTGACCTGGAAATCCTGTATCTACCAGAATTACTTTTTCATTATCTCGGAGCAAAGTAGGGTTTATGATACTAGATGTTCCCATTATATTAGCCGGTATTTCAAGCATATAAATTTCGTTTGTAATTTTCATTTGTTGTTTTCCTCCTCACTTTTTCTAATTTTTGTTTAATTATTAAAAATCCTCGATAAGTAAGCATCAATATTTTTAGGCTGTCTTAATGTGAAATACATTGCGATTATAACTATAATAATATCTATAGTTAACCATACTGAATGGGTATAATTGGCTTGTTGATAAATTCGTGGTCCTATATCCGTACCTGCATGTAAAATTACTGCTGGAAGTAGACTTCCCTTTGTTCTGATAAATAAAGCAGTGTAAATAAATGATAGGCAAATTGTTAAAATAAGAAACAATGGATACGGAAAAGATGACTGTCCTGGGATAAGATACATAGGTAGATGCCAAATCCCCCATATTAAACCGAGTATAAAGCTTGCTAAAATAGTCCCTTTTGAATTTTTAAGTAAAATGGGTAAAACAAATCCCCTCCATCCAATTTCTTCTCCAGAATTAATAAACATAAGCCAAATAAATGCTACTATAATAAAGTAAATGGGGCTCCCGATAAAGATATTTTTTGTAGAATAATGAAATAGTAATTCATTAATAAAAATAGAGAGTAAATAAATAACCGGCATTAACAAAATTGCAACTAAATACCACTTAACACTAAAATTTAAAATTCTATATCTTCCAAGTACCTCAAAAATTCCTTTTCTTCCATCATAAATTCCTGAAACAATGAGGGCTGAAATGGTTGGAGCAAATAAACCAATAAAAGAAAGTTGTGATAGATTAGGATACATAAAAGCAGGTATCCACGACCCCCAAGCAAGAAGGAAAGTCATAATCAAAAAGATTATAAGTTTATTACGATTTTTTCTGTCCAAATTTCTCTCTCCTCTTTTTTAAATAAATATTGACACACATGTTTTTTTATGTTATAATAAAAATTATTGTTATATCTATGTGCGGCTTAAATTATATTTTATTGTTAAATCAAAGTCAATATTCATTTATAAATATAAAGATGGTAGTAATGTATTGTTTTCATGCTACCATCCTTTTTTATATTATTATTTCTGCTACATACTAAATTTTGAAGTTATAATATTGATTCAATAATGCTAAAGGTGACAAAAAACATTATTTGACCTTTTAAGTATTTCTTCCTCTGGTATAGTCAAATGAAGTTTAAATCTTGTATCCTCAATATTCACTATAAAACCCTGCTATTACTTCTGTCGAAAACCCCATGAAATTTTCCTTTTTTTGTTAAGTTTGTATCCTAATTATCAAGCTTAGTTAGTTCGTGTAAATGATCAACAAGACTTGTGGCTCTTTCCGATTTTTTATTTATGATTTTAAGATATTTTTTGTTTTTTATCATCATCCTTAACCACCACATCAAATAACGCTCTTGAATAGCCTTGTATCGAAATCACCGGCGTTTTTAGGTCATGTGAAATATCAACCAAAAGCTGCTGCCTTAAATTCTCTAGTTGTTTTCTTTCCTTTAAGGATTCTTCAAGTCTTTCAGCCATAAAATTAAAGGAATTTTTTATTTCTGCGAATTCATTTTCAGCTTTAAAGTCTATTCTTGTGCAAAAATCCTCTTTAGTCATTTTATTTAGTCCAAGCACAATATTATTTAAAGGGACTATTATTTTTCCTGAGGTCCATCTGGTAGCAGTTTTAAGTATCAAAGGGAATATTAAATGCAAAGAATGAAAAGCAAATATTGGATGAAATTAAACAGCTAGATGAATTAAAAAATAAAAGGAATTGGGCCAGCATCATCGAATATAATTTATTTTTTACATCCAACCTTATTTCCACCATTTAATACTGCGATTCTATGTGGGTTTAATACACTTTTTGAAAAAAAACTTAAATTAGGCTCTTGGTCGGATTACCTAAAAATGCGTGATTACATAATTGAAATGAATACTAAATATGTACATTTGTTTTCTAAGGACTTAGGGGATATCGCTGGGTTATTATTGAAATTGGAAGCAGCCGTTTAGTGGTCAAAAACAATGCGGAAGCAATTCGAAAAATTGAAGAAGAAGAAAGCAAATCAAAAGAGAAATAAGATTGTTGATTTTTTTCAAAATGGCTATGTTAATGAATAATGTTGATTTTTCGCTATAAGAAATGAACATCTAATTTACCGGAGTTCCCCCCTATTATCTTCTTACGTTGGAAAGCGTTAAAAAATTAACTGTTGGTTTCTATATTTGGTACCGCCAACATTTTAACGAAAATATACGCTAAGCTCTGAATTGCGTCCGACTTGATGTTTCTCCTTACTCTAAGCTCAAACGACACGATCACCCGGCAAACTGAATTAGACTGACTCGTAAAAAAAGCAGTGACGGACTAGGAACTCGAAAGACCCAGACTGCCGCTGCTTTTATTGTGCTAACGTAATCCGTTAGCGTAATCTCTTTAGGAGACAAGGTCATCTAACCGTCTGGTAAACGAGGCCTATTGCTCCAGAATCAAATGTCTTGTTTTCGATAAGTTTAAGATTGATCTTCTCCTTGAGACCTTGGAATAACGGCAACCCACCGCCGATCAGGACGGGAGAAACCGTAATTTTATACTCATCTATTAAATCAAACTGCATAAGGTAGTGTGCCAACCTAGGACTGCCGAGAATGACCATGTCTTTGCCTGGCTGCTGTTTGAGGTTCTTGATCTCTTCCTCGACATCTTCTTTCACCAGTCTGGAATTGTTCCATTCGACTTTCTCAAGCGTCGTGGAAAAAACGATTTTTGCTGTCTTTTCGATCCACTTGGCATGATCTAGTTCATGCTGCGAAGCTGATGGGTCTGAAGGCACAGATGGCCAGTAACTGTGCATCATCTGATATGTCCCACGTCCCCAAATGACAGTGTCGGCAGTACTTAGGACTTCTTTCGCGTGTTTCTCCAAATCAGCATCGTAGGAAACCCAGCCAATGTCCATTTCACCCTTCGGCCCTTCTACAAAACCGTCAAGCGATGCGTGCAAAAATAGAACTAGTTTTCTCATTTTCAGTTCTCCTTTATTTATGAGGGTTATCTACATTATACATTAACTTCATTTTAGCATAATTCAACTTGGGTTGTTTCTTATGGATTGCTAATCTAAACTACCCATTCGTAATCCCGCACATATGACCGCTAATTAATATCAGCGGTCGTTACGTATTTTCAAAGCATATACTTGATGTCCACTATGTTTCGGTTAAGAAAAAAATACTATGTCAGCTAATGTAGGTCAAGATTTGGAGGCTTTGCTAATGAGAGAGGCGACCGGAATTTCGGAACAGGGCGAGCAGACGATTCAGGACTTCATTCAAGCTCTTACCACCTACGAAGATTTGAATCCCAAAACACTGAAAGAGTATGCAAGTGACTTGAAACATTTCATAGGCTGATTTGAGACAGCCGACCACCAAGAGGTAGGTGTCATATTTCAAATTGAAGATGTGGCTACTCCAACATTAACACGATACCGGGAAGCTGCACAAAAAGTAATGGAATTGAAACCGGCGACCATTAACCGACGGCTTATAACCCTGAAACGTTTTTTCGAGTGGGCCGTGTTGGAATTCAGGATTCGCCGCGACCCTTCGTAGCCGGTCAAATTGGTTCCAGAGAAAAAAGTAAGCCCAAGACAGATGACAGACAAAGAAGAAGCTGCATTGATCGCTGCGGTTGAGCACAGCGGTTCATTACGGGATCAGACGATTCTAATCGTGATGTTTCACACCGGCTTACGGACAATGAAAGTGTGTGACCTGGCTACCGTAGATATTCAAATTGGTAAACGCAGCGGACACTTTGCCAAATTCATTTTCTACAAAATCTTTTAATAATACTCCATCCTCCAAAGTAGCTTTTCTAAAAATCACCTCGAGTTTAGCAATTTTAGGAAAGGTATAGTTCCTTAAAGAAACAATCATATCTCTTGGAGAAGAAGTAATTTCAAGTATAGGTAAAATATCAATACCATTCATTATAGATTTAGTCATTGTCTCATTTAAATCAAAAATGGCTTTTATTAGGATCCCTTCATTTAGGTATACTTGCTTGAATCGTTTCATTCGGTTCTCCGCAATTTCTAACACCTGTTTTGTAGACAAAGAAATATTCTTATTAAAAGGGCTATGTCTTATTCCTAATTCACTTTAATCAAAGTTTATTTTATTCACCCTATCTTTTAAACTGTCAAAAAGATTAGGAAATTGAAGAAACAGTTCAGCACATACTCCTGATTTTCCGAATAAGATCCCTAGTAATAAATGAACTGGATGGATAATACTGTCCGTAGTTTCAGCTTCTTTTTCAGCATATTTGAATATTCTTAGCAACCGTTCAGAGAATTTTAGTTCTTCGGTATTAGTAAGCATAAAGATTCACCCCTTGTGACTTTACAAACTCAAAATTAATTTAGGAATTAACGTCTCTCTGCTTTTATGAAATTTATGAGTATCCTCGCTACTTCTTCCAACTAAAGAATTTTGTGTTATTGAATTATCTGAAACGCACAAAATGGCAATTCCCTCTTTGTTCATCATCTCCATACATCGATAAAAGGCTGCTGTCTCCATTTCAATTGCCTCACTGCCAAACTGCAAAATTTCGTTTAAATGAAAGTACTCACAGAATATCGAATCGGTACAATAGACGATTTTCTCTTTTATCTCTACACCAATTTTTTTAGCAACTGATAACACATTTTCCTTTACGTCCTTGTTTGGATATACCGCTGTTTGAAAATGATTTTTTGATATGGTTTCGTACAGGTAAAGAGAAGCACCATCGCCAGCAATACACTTTGATGGAGTAATAATATCTCCAATCTTTAAATCTTCTTTTAATCCCCCCACTGCTCCTATAAAAATTATTTTTTTGCATTTACTATTCCCTAATATCAAACAAAGGTCCACCATATTCGATGCACCGCTACCTGCTTGAATATAGCCGTACTTCTTCCCATCTATTCTCAAGATGTATCCATTGAAATACGGTCCTTCTTTAACCAATTCTATGATTGCATCGTATTTTTTAAATACTTTTTCTGGTTTCCAAGAAGGAGCTAAAAAAATAGCTTCATAATTTTCACTTTCATCTAATCCGTATATCTCATACAAGAAATTCATCGTTCCGCTATATTTTTCCATACTTAATTTAATCTTATTGTATAGATCCATATTTAGCTCCTTTCTTTTAGGCCTAACTTTTGAGTAGTAATTTCAATATCCGGAACTATATCCAACTGATTAGAGTTCTTTATATGATATATCAATCCAAAATCTTTTAATAATATTTCCATCTTCTTCAATGTAGTCCTTATCTGGAATTCCACCATTATTTAAAATGGTTTTCTCTGAACCAATATTCCATGCATCACAAACAACTAGTGCTTTTTGTATTCCTATTTCCTTAGCCTTTTCTAAAGATAAAGCTAAAAGTTTAGTAGCATATCCTTTCTGTCTCTCAGAAGGACGGATGCCATACCCAATGTGTCCACCGCAATTAAGCAATTTTTCATTTAATCGATGCCGGATATTTACCACACCAATCACTCTTTTATTTTCATTTATTAACCAGAAGGTAGAGCTAGGCACTATGGCTTTTGGGAGATTTTCTACTTTTTTGGAATTCAGTAAGTATTGAATCATTTCCTGAAAATTGGTGGGATCTTTTCTAAGAACCCATGGCACCATATCCTCACCACTTTCTTTCCATTCCTGATAAAAGGAAAGATATTCAGATTCTAATGCCATCACTGGCTGTGTTAAATATACAAATTTCTCCATTATTTCACCTTCAATCAATGTTTAAAATTGCAGAAAATAATGCTAAAAGTATAGCGAATGCAAGCGAATATTTATTAGTCTTTAAAACCATTCAATACAACTCCTAACTCCTTCTTTAACTGAAAGCTATACTCATAGGGAGTTACATTACTAATTAACAACAACAATTTTTCCGTTAGCCGCATTGCTTTCCATTAATTGATGTGCTTTGTGTATTTCATCAAATGAGAAAACCTTTGCAATAGACACTTTAATTTTATGTTGTTCAATATGGTTGAATAGTTCAACTAGCAATTTCTCTTTAAAATTTACTCCGCTATCAAACTGAGTAAAATACGTACCAGAAGGAATATCCATCATAGGCTCAAAATTTTCTAATACCCACTCACCGCCTAATATTCCGGACATACATAAGACACCGTGATGGGAAAGTAACTTTAGCGAATGTTTCAATGTGACCGTACCTACTAGTTCTAAAACTTTGTTCACACCATTTGGAAAAAGGGAGAAAAGTTGTTCTGACAAAGTTTCATCATCAAGCAACACAAAATCCGCACCATATTGCTTTAAAAATTCCAACTTGTTTGTGTTTCGGGTAGTTGAAATGACAGTAGCACCAACACTTTTAGCAAGTTGCAATGCAGCTAGTCCAACAGAGCTGCTACCTCCACGGATCAACAGAGTTTCTCCCCTTTTAAGCCAAAGCGTGTCAAAAAGAGAGCCATATGCTGTGTAATATATTTCAGGAATGGCTGCTAACTCCACCCAGTCCATATCATTGTCAATTGGATAAACTTGTGAGGATGGAATTAGCGCATATTCAGCATAACTCCCATCAAACTCACGTCCAAGACCTCCCATCAGCGATACAACCCTTTGCCCTTTTTGAAGAGGGCTATCCGATGGATCTTCAATTTCTCCAGCACATTCAATACCAATAATTCTGGGGAGTTTTACAGACGGAGAATCCCCTTGTCTCGTAAAAATCTCCGAGCGATTGATACCAACAGCTTTAATTTTTACCAGTATCCAACCCGGCATCACTTTAGGTATTGGTACTTCCTGTATAGCTAATTCATTTGCTGTGCTGGGTTTTTCTAATACAACAGCTTTCATTTTTAATTACCCCTATTTCATTATTTTTTTAGAAGACCTTCCTTTGTTAAGAAGTCTCTTGCAACAGTTTCAGCACTCATTCCTTTAACACCAACCTCATAATTCATTTTTTGCATTTGGCTGTCTGTGATCTTTCCAGCAAGTTTGTTCAATGCTGCAACAATCTCTGGATATTTTTGAATGGTTTCTTGCAGCAATAAAGGAGAGCCTTGATATGGCGGAAAGAAGTGTTTATCGTCTTCAAGGGCAACTAAATGGTATTTTTGCAGTTCACCATCAGTTGAATAGGCATCCATTAGATTTACCTTTCCTGATTGAATCGCTTGATACCTTACAGATGGGTCCATTGTAATAACATTGAAATGTAATCCATATTTTTGCGCCAAACCAGGATATCCATCTTTTATGTCGGCAAACTCTGGATCAAAACCAGCTGTCACATACTGCTCGACTTTTACAAGGTCTGATATCTTTTTCAGATGATATTTTTCAGCAAAACTTTGTGGGACTGCTATTGCATACGTATCATTAAATTTCATTGGGGATAACAACGCCATGCTAAACTTTTTAGCCATACCAACCTTTGCCTGTTTATAAACTTCTGGGCTGTTTGTACTTACAGGGGTCTCTTTCAGTAAATCGGTAATGACAGTTCCAGAAAATTCTGGATATACATCAACATCCTTCGACTTTAATGCATTAAAAACAAAGGTCGTATCACCTAATCCTGTTCTCAACTTCACTTTCAATTCTGTATTTTGCTCAATAAGCAATTTATACATATTGTCAAGAATCTCCGGCTCTGAACCCAGCTTACCAGAGATGACAATCGTCTTTTGCCCACCACGATGAAGCAAGGCTGGAGCAATCATTGACCCAATGATTAAAATGATAATCAATATAAAAGTTCCAGAAGCAAATATAATTCTTTTAAATGAGATTTTTTCGAACTGTCGGAGCAAAATGTCAAAAATAATGGCCAACAGTGCGGCAGGGACTGCTCCGAGGACTACAAGCGCATAATCATTTCGGTCTATTCCAAGTAAGATAATATCTCCTAATCCACCAGCACCGATTAGTGCTGCAATTGTTGCTGTTCCTATAATAAAAATGGTAGCTGTTCGAATACCTGCCATGATGATAGGCATTGCCAAAGGAAGCTCAACTTTTACCAGCCTTTTTCTACTATTCATTCCCATCGCGCTTGCTGCTTCTAGCAAGGAAGGATCTATCTCTTTAATCCCTGTATAGGTATTCCTTAACAGGGGAAGCAGCGCATAAGCAACTAGAGCAATAACTGCAGGTACGGTTCCAATTCCGAAGATTGGAATAAGAAGACCCAATAACGCTAAAGAAGGAATAGTTTGCAATACTCCGGTGAATCCAATGATATATTCGGCAATTCTTTGTTTGCGAGTTAAATAAATTCCTAATGGTATTGCAATAATTAATGAAAAGAAAAGGGCAATTAAAGATATCTCTATATGTTGTAGGAGGGCGCTTAAAAGTTGAAACTTCCTTTCTGAAAATACACTCATCAAATTATTCATGGGTTTGCCCTCCTTCTCTCAAATATTGAGATATAACCTTAAGTGCATTTTGTCTACTGATAATCCCTATTTGTTTTCCATTATCCTCAACAGCAATTTGTTCGAACAATGCTAGGTGTTCGAATACCTCACCCACTGGAGTTGACAAGGAAATAGTTTTTGTATCAAATAACTTTGACCCTATTGAAACAGGAGTCATAAGTTCATTCAAATGAATCGTTAATTTTTTGCTGCCAACAAATTCACGGACAAAATCATTGGCGGGGTTCATTAAGAATTCATTTGGTGTTCCAACTTGAACAATTTTTCCTTCTTTCATCAAACAAATACGGTCCCCAAGCCTTAAAGCTTCTTGAATATCATGTGTGACAAAAACAATGGTCTTTTTCAATTTCCGTTGAATTTCAAGCATATCATCCTGCAGTTTTTCCCGGCTAAATGGATCAAGCGCACTAAACGGTTCGTCCATCAAGATGATTTCTGGATCAGCGGCTAATGCCCGCAGAACACCAACCCGTTGCTGTTGCCCACCCGAAAGTTCATTAGGTTTGCGATTGCGATATTCTTTTGGATCAAGACCTACCATTTTTAGCAATTCATCGACACGAGCAACGATCTTTTCTTTTCCCCAATTTTTCAGTTCCGGTACAACGGCAATATTTTCAGCAATTGTCATATGTGGAAAAAGCGCGATTTGCTGAAGCACATACCCAATATTCCAACGAAGTTCATTAATATCATAGTCACTTATTTTTTTCTCATTAATCAAAACCCAACCATTTGATAATTCGATGAGGCGATTAATCATTTTTAATGTGGTTGTTTTACCAGAACCACTAGGTCCGATTAATACAAAAAATTCGCCTTTCTTTATTTCAAAATCTAAAGACTTTACGGCAAAGGTTCCACTAGGGAATTGTTTCGACACTTGTTCAAATCGAATCATGATACCTCTCCTCTTTTAGCATTTGTTTGCCCTATTATTCCCTTTTAAAAATCCTGATTACATAGACATCTATCTATTTATCAAAAAAAATTAAAATCTTTCTAGGATTTTTTCTAACAAATATTCCAACTGTTCTTTTTCTGTGTTCGTTAAACCACCATAAATGACAGTGTTTAATTTTTCTGAGATCTCGCGAAATATCGGTTCCAGCTGGGTTCCCTTTTCCGTAAGATTGATTAAAGTTATCCTACTATCCTCCTTACTCTTATTTCTCTCTACAAACCGTAATTTCTGTAACTTATCAATTAATACTGTTACTGTCGGTTGGGTGCGATGAATTTTTTCAGCCAGCTCCTTCACGGATAAACTATTTTTTTCGTAAAGGCACACTAAAATATCGCCATGAGATGGGGCGATACCATCCACACCGTGTTTGTTAAGCTCCGACAAAATCAAATTGTTTACTGCGTCTCTTATCTTTCCAACTTTTGATGCTGTGTCATATTTTATCATGTTTTCTATTATACATAGATGTCTATGTATTTTCAAGTGAATAATTTTTATTGTATTTTTGTTCCTATAGTACATCAAACACCCCCGATAAATAACTCGAAATCCTTTTAGTCAATTCAATTCTTCGTTATTTTTCTTTCGGAACATCTCAATTAAAAGATGGAATAAATGAGTCAATAGAAAATGTACTATTGACTCATTTATTTATTATTGATTTGCTTTTTTTACCCATTGCGCAACTATAACAGTCCGTTTAGCTTGATGTTTTACAGCTGCTTGAACGTTTTCAATCCCCTTTTCTGATGAAGTTCTAAATATCTTGGATAAAAAACCCATATTTTGCACCTTCTTTATGATTTCCTTATTTATAATTTTTTATTTAAATATTTTAATGCGTTCTTCTAGTGGTTGATACTGCTTTTCATTAGGAGATGCGATTGGCTTACCAAATGGCATTTGAGCAGTTAATTTCCAGCTACTTGGAATATTCCATTTTTGTTTCACTTCATCGTCAATAAGAGGATTATAGTGTTGTAATGAAGCACCAAATCCTTCAGTTTCAAGCGAAGTCCATACTACATATTGAAGCATCCCATTAGATTGCTGAGCCCATATCGGAAAGTTATCTGCAAAAGTAGGTAGCTGCTTTTGATAAGATTCAATTAATGCCATATCTTCAAAAAATAACACAGTGCCATATCCATTTCCAAAGGCATTCATTTTTTGTTCTGTTGACGCAAAATTTTCAGCAGGAACAATTTTCCTTAATGTTTCTGTCGTAATGCTCCACAAGTTAGTATGATGTTCTCCTAATAATAGGACTACCCTCTGGGCTTGGGTATTAAATTCAGATGGAGTATGCTTTAAAGCATGTTTTATTACTCCTTCAATTCTTTCATCTGATACAACTGACTCACTGCTTATCCCATAAAAAGTTCGTCGTCCTTCTACTGCACTATAAAAATCCTTTGATGTGTTTGTCATTTGGATTATCTCCTTTATCGTTTTAATTATTGTTACTATCAATTAATAAAAATGAGTTTTTTCTAAGTTCAGAGAAACCCTACTTTTACCAGAACTCATTCCCTCAACAGGATTTAAGCATTAATTTTCATAGTCTGGGTCTAAATAAATGAAGAGTCGCTGTATCTTGAAATCCCTTATTTCAAATACATTACAAAAGCGTCCTGTTTGGGTGACTCCAGCACGCCACTCTTTTCCATTGGAAGTAACACCAGAACTTGTGCCCTCAACTACAATCGTATCGCCTTGAATTTTATAGTTAAAATAAGCATAGTCGTGAGTGATGGATTTAAAGCTTGGATCACCCTCAACAAGTTTTTTAATGTCTTCAATTCCATTTGCAATGCCCATTTTTGGAAAATAGAACTGAATATCCTCTGCAAATAATTCAAGAAAGGCAGGATTGCCTTGGTCAGCCAGTTTAACGTATTGAAGTACTATAGACTTACGTTGTACATCTGGCATGGTTTTTTGTGCAGTTGTCCAAGTTATTTCTCCTTATATATTGAAATAAAATATCCGGTTTTCAAAGTTTCATGCGAGATAGTTCTTAAAATGTCAAAATCGGTTTAGGTATTTTTCCGCTTCCCGACTCTGGGACCGCTCGATTGATCTCATTTTCCCAATGAACCTCTACATTTGCTTTAGCATTTTCTAATAACGATTGTAGTTCAAATGATTCTAAATAAAATTGCTATTTTAGAATAGAAGGAAATCTAAAGAATATTGACCAGGACCGTCCAAAGCTATACCAATAGCAACGGCAAGTAAAGTTAAGTTGTATTCATAACCATTTGCTGTTGACCATAATCCGTTAGGAGCATGAACCTTCACAATCGCCATTGCCATAGTCCCTGCAATCAAAATGCCTGCAAGTGGTGTTAATAATCCTAAAGCAAACAAAAGTCCCCCAATAAATTCTGCTAACCCAGCAAAAAGAGCCATGGTAACTCCTGGTTTCATGCCAATGGATTCAAACCATCCACCGGTTCCTTTCAATCCATAGCCACCGAACCAGCCAAATAATTTTTGAACACCGTGACCTACAAATAGTAAACCAATTACCAAACGAATGATTAATAAACCAATATTTATCATCTTAAAATCCTCCTAAATGTTATTTATCTCGAATTCGAGATAATATATCTTAAGAAATGAAAATTTAAACTTTATTCCTTACTTTTTTCAAAAGATGCACCAATGTCTCAGCCTCATCAGAATCTAATGATTTAAACATTTGATTAACAATCTCATGATATTTCACCATGATTTCGTTCATCAATTCATTTCCAACATCAGTTAATGTCAAATGTATTACCCGGCGATCATCTGGACAGGCATTTCGGCTTAATAAACCTCTTTGTTCTAGCTTATCAATAACATAGGTCATCGAACCACTCGAGACCAATATGCAATTTCCAATTTGTTGAATTGTTTGTTTCCCTTTTTGATAAAGTACCTCTAATACAGAAAATTCCGTAATACTAAGCTTATTCTTAGCCATTTCTTCCTTTATTCGATCATGAATTGCTTTAGATGTTTGCATTAATATCAAAAAAGGCAAATTCATGCATTTCCTCTCCATTGTGCTCACCTCCATTTAAAACCTCGAATTAAAATATCTCGAATTCGAGATAATGATAATATTTTTCATCCTTACTGTCAATAGCTTTTTTATTTTAGATTACAAAGATTAATTTCTCTTTCCCAACTTAATACAGACCGGGATAGCCGTAACCCCCTCATCTAAACCGTTTGCTCAACAAGAAAAAAGATATCCAAAATTAAATCTTGGATATCCTAACTTCGACCACACACTTACCATTTTTATTGCAACAGGTCACGAATCTGGTCACAGTCTTAATTTTTTACAGACTTTCATAATCCTCGTACGATTCCATATTAACAATTGCTGTGGGATAATCTTCATATAGAATAATAGTATCGTCACCCGAAAACTGTTCATCTCTTTTTAGAATATGGTATGTATCTTGTTGTTTACTTTTAAATTTAGGATGATTGAAAGATATACATTATTTTTGTCATATAAAGCGAAAGCAACTAACTCAAAACCTTGCCAATAAAATTCTATTCTATCTTTGGTTAGATCATTTGCTATCCTATTAATAAATTGAGACATCTTTATCAACTCCAGAACGATCAAAATGGCTAAATTAGATATGCACCCTTCAGTTTTTCCCTACTTCTAGTGCAGCTTCGGTTTTAATCAAATTAAGTTTTAAATAAATAACTTATTCTACTTATTTACTTAAAGTTCCTTTGGATTCATATTTCTCTGAATCTTGTATCTAAAATGGTATGGGCAAAATGGGTATCTAAAGATGTATCGAGAGGATAATTATTTTCTTCAATAAACGGAATGAGCATACCGAGATCAAATCCAAATTGTTGCTGTCGTTTCTTAAAGAAAGAATAATAGCTTTCCTTTTTTAAGTGCGTAAAATTCGATATTTCTTCCACCACACCTTATACTTTCATCATCTATTCTCTTAAAAATAACTTCTGTAATGGTACATCATTACAATGAAAGAAATAAGGGTATATGCCAATGATGTAAAAAAGGCAACATTCGGTGAGAATTCATACTTCTGCTTTTCAGCCTTTATCCCTGTTAAACCTTGAACAACCATATCAACACTTCTTGAAGTATAACCACCCTTGGAAGTAAAAAACCAAATGATAACGGTGACGACCAATCCTACAACAAATGAGTAATCAACCAATCTGGTTTTCGTGTAATGTGTTATGCCATAACTTGCCCCAAATAATATTAATAGCGTGATTACAACGGTCATTAACCTTTGTTTCATTTTCATAATCCCCCTTCAAGAAAAAGATATTAAATTCATTTTAGGAATAACCACCCCATTACAGGATTTTTCATAGAATTCAAGAGGCCCCGCCTTCACTTATTACAGCGTACTCAAAGCCAATCTCCTGCATCTCTCTAAGACAATCATGCAGTAAAGTATATCCTATTCCTAGAGTAAGTTTTAAAATCTTACCTTACTTCCGAAAGTTTTAGGAAAAGAATCATCTTTAAAGAAACAAATCATATCTCTTGGAGAAGAAGTAATTTAAAGTATAGAGTAAATATCAATACCATTCATGACATATTTGGTTATCGTCTCATTTAAATAAAAAATGGCTTTAATAGGCTTCAAA
>JAUZPL010000064.1 GCA_030705955.1 Bacillota bacterium
AATTTCGCTTAAATAGTAATTATTAATAAAAAGAGCCTAAATAGACGGAGAGATTCCGACTATTGTCTTGAATAATGCGAAGGTGGGAAATTTTGCTTTGCATAATCGGAAAACCTCCCTTTATATACCCCGAAACGAGCTCTATTCTGCATCTAACCGAAAAATCTCCACTTATTTTACTTTTGCTGGCTACTCGATTATGGACAAGACATCTTATTTAATGGAAGTGGGAAGAGAACCTCATTTTGATGCATTACGGTGTTTTTTTGGATGCGAATTAACTTGTTATTTTCCCAACTATTTTAAATTTAGTACTTCAAAACAGAACCCGATATAAAACTAGGCTTTTTTTTATAAGTATTTTTTTAACAACCTTTTCAAATCTTCAATAAAGTCCCAAACCACATTTTCATTTGTTGCCCAAGAGGTCACTAAACGAATAGCAGAGTGTTCTGAATCTACCTTTTCCCACACAAGAAACGAATACTTTTGTTGAAGTTCGAGAACTAAAGAATTCGGTAGAATAGGAAATACCTGGTTTGTTGGAGAATCTACCATGAACTTAACCTTTTCCTTACCCATTTCATCCTTTAGGATTTCTGCCATTTTATTCGCATGCAAAGCCAAGTCAAAATACAAATTGTCCCGGAAAAGTTCAAGAAATTGTATACCCAGCAATCTTCCCTTTGCTAACAATGCACCTTTTTGTTTCATATGGAATCGAAAATCCTCTTTAAGTGAAGCGTCACAAATAACTAATGCTTCACCAATAAGGGCTCCATTTTTGGTTCCTCCAATATAAAAAGCATCGACAAGATTTGGCAAATCACTCAATTCCAGGTCATTTAGAGAGGAACATAACGCTGACCCTAGTCTTGCCCCATCCATAAATAACATAAGGTGGTTCTTTTCACAAAAACTCTTTAACTGTTCTAATTCATCCTTCTTATAAATGGTACCTATTTCAGTTGAGTTAGAAATATAGACAAGCCTAGGCTTTACCATATACTCATCCGTATGCCCATCAAGTGCTTCTTTCAAGTGGGCAGGTGTTAATTTTCCATTTTCAACTTCAATCGAGATAATTTTGTGCCCTGTTGCCTCAATCGCACCAGTTTCGTGTGTCATAATGTGACCAGTATGGGCAGCAATTGCAGCCTCATGAGGCCTTAGAAAAGCGGAAATGGCAGTAAGATTGGTTTGTGTTCCACCGGCTAAAAAGTGTATTTCGATATCATCCCGGCCAATTCGCTGCTTCAATTGGCCAATGGCTTCAAGGGAATATCGATCCTCTCCATACCCGTCCTCCTGCACAAGGTTTGTTTCCATTAACGCATTTAGTATCCTAGGATGTGCTCCTTCGCTATAATCATTCTTAAAGCTGTACATCTGCTGGCCCCCGTTTACCTTATTAAATATTTTACTTTCATTCACTCTCTAATTTAAATATAATCTCAGAATACTATGAAATGAATTATTTTGCCTATATTCAATAGCTTTTTTAGGATTCTTGAATTCCAAAATGTTCTTTCATAATCACTTTGAAACGTTCTTTCTCAATCTCCTCTTTTTCAACATTCCCATCAATCCATTTAGTAAACGATGATTCCGTCAATGTCATATTTCCTCTATCAGTAATTTTTGTGATTAATGATTGCTTATTAAAAGGGGAATCTGGGTGGTTTTGTATTATATCCTGCACTTCATTTAAATTGGATACATTCGTTATTACATCATTTGAATCAAAAGCATAAGTCGCACTAAATATACATGAAACCCGTTTTCCAGCAAGAACAAATAGAGGATTGAATTAAGATCATAGCAAAGTCCACCCTCATTTTTAACAATTATTTTATTGATTAAATTCTCCTTTGTCATTTCGGTTGTTCTTTTCTCCATGATACATAAATTTTCAAATGGTATTGCCTTTGCTGTCTTTTCCAGAACAAGACCTAAGTTTTCGAATGTAATCATTTCGTTAATTGGGAAACCTATTCTTTTTCAAAATAATAAATTTAGGTCACTCATGATCAAAACTCCTTAAATGGTCCTATTTTTTTGATTTCAACAAAAAAAAACTATGCAACAGTCATTTTGCATAGTTTTTCATTGTAATTCAATTCATTGTTTTGATGTTTAATGACCGCCACAGCTACAAGAACCACCACAGCCGCATCCTTCTTCAACTAAGTCTTCTACTGTTGGTATTCTTTCAAGTTCAATTGTTTTAAGCACGTATTTAATCACTAAATCCTGAACCTTGTCTAGTTCTTGCGATGCATAAAGGAAATCGCGAGAAACAGGGTTTAAATAAATTTTTTCACGAGCTTCATCAAACGTATTAATATCTTCTCTTGTGAGTTCAAACCCTTGCTGTTGCTTTTGCTGAAGAGTACGTTGCTTTTCCAACACATCATTGTATAAAAACTGTGCTTCTTCATTCGCAAAAAAATCGGTGATCATTCCTCTTAATTCAGGAAATGCAGCTTGATCTATAATTAATTGGCATAGCTCCTCTGTCTTTTCTCTTATTGCTTCCATATCTGGTTTTGGTCTCATATGAATCCTCCTTAAAATAAAATGCTTTTTCCACCAGAGGCAGTCCTTTTCTAAAAAAATTCTAAAGTGCGCGAAAATCGATCTAGATTATTATCTATTTACGATAAAAGGACATCCTAAACCCATCATAACTTTTTATTTTTTTAATGTAGTGAGGTAAATCATATATAAAGACCAAATTTGAAAGGGAAAAATAAGTTTAGTTATAAAAAAACTAAAAAGGCAAACCTTCGTTATAAAGATACTCATAGTCTACACTTTTAAATTTTTTTAGAAGCCTTTGCTAATGGAATTTCTCTTAGGAAAAAGCCAGACACTAAAGAAATTACAGAAATGCCTACACAAATTATAAACACATCATGAATCGAGTTAGAAAGAACATGTTTTATTTGCTCCATCATTTTTCCGAAAATCGGTAATAATTCTTTTGGCAATTTAGCTTTGATTCCTTGTATGACCGTAGGATTAGAGATGGTGCTAGGATTTTTTAATATCACCGTAATATTTGTAGGAAGGTTATCCACCTTCACACTTTCTAAACCGTTTTTCATAGAAGAATTCAAGACAGTTCCAAATACTGCGGAAGCAATGGTTGACCCTAATAATTTAAAAAATTGGATGCCAGAGGTGACAACTCCCATTTGTTTTTCAGAAAAAGCATTCTGGGCAGCTGTGCTCAGAATTGGAATAACAATCCCCATTCCTATTCCCAAAACAATCATATCCATAATAATTTCAGAATTAGAGGAGCTTTCATTAAGGAAAGAAAACATGACAGCTCCAATTCCGGTAATCACATAGCCAATCCAGGATTGGATTTTATATTTTTGTGTTTTCGATATAACCCCACCACTGACGGCTGCCGAAACAAGCAGACTTAGCATCATTGGAGTCATGATAGCCCCTGCTTTGCTGGCACTTTTTCCTACAACAGCCTGAACAAACAAAGGAAGGAAAATACTTGCCCCCATCATAACAGCATTGACTAAAAACATTTCAATGGCGGAAATATTGAAAATAGAATTTTTGAAAAGAGATAATGGAATAATTGGATCCTCTGCCTTCCTTTCAATCAACCCAAAAATCACGAGCATAATGGCGGAAAAGACAAGCATGGAAATAATTTGTACAGAACTCCAATCATATTTATTTCCAGCCCATGTAAAAGCTAAAAGCATGGGTATTAAGGAAACAATAAGAGCTGCAGCTCCCAAAAAATCAATATTTTTCTTTGCTTCGCCTTCCTCATGTTCTGGAAGAGAAAATAAAGCAATGACAAGTGTAATAATCCCTACTGGCACATTCACATAAAATATCCATCTCCAGCTTAGATTATCTGTGATATATCCTCCCAATGTTGGTCCAATGATGCTAGCAAGCGCCCCTGCAGATCCCATAAAACCCATATATTTTGCTCTTTCGGCAGGAGAAAACAAAACCCCGATTATAGCCATTGTATTAGAGATAAGAACAGCCCCGCCGATTCCTTGAACTCCTCTAAAACAAATCAGTTGAATCATATTTTGAGACATCCCGCAAAGGACAGAGCCTGCAAGAAAAATAACCACACCAATTACATATATTTTTTTGTATCCATAAATATCTGCCAACTTTCCAAACAATGGCATAGAAATCGTGATACAAAGCAAATAAGAAATGACTGGCCAAGTGTAATAATCAAAACCCTTCAGTGCCTCAATAATCTTAGGCATTGCTGTTCCAACAATGGTGCTATCAAGTGATGCTAGTAATATACCAAACATTAAACCTACCATAATCAAAACCACTTGCTTTTTGCTAAGATTTGTCATAGTCATTTCAATCACTCCTTTTTCGTATATAGACCGAACGGTTGGTATGTATTACTGATTAAAAAACTTGTACCAACCAGTCGGTATCCTTCGCTGACAAAAAATTGCATTCGCAATTTTTTGATGATTAACATTTGATTTCTTCATAAAAACTATCCCACAATTGTAAAATTGAACTTTGGGCTTGTTGTATACTGCCTTTAGAAAAGATGCTGTGCATTCCTGCTCCATCAGCTGAGTATAAAAACATTTTTGCAATTTGTTCATCACTCATTACTGATTTAATCTCCCCTTTTTGTCTGGCTAGTTGGACTATTTCTTTCCAAACATTTAACTCCATTTGAGTAATCTCAACAAGTTTTTCTTGAAAGCTGGGGAAAAGCTTAGCTCCTTCAAAAAATAGGGAAAAGATATTTAACTGATAGTGGAAATCTTTGTTTTCGCTGGCTGGAAAGAACATTTCTAAATTATTATGGTTTAAAAAATCATGATAAAATTCAAGTAAGGAATTTTTGCTAATCTTCTTATAAACATCCATGGCAGATGAAATAACAAAATTCGTACACTCTAAAAAAACTTGCTCCTTGCTTTCAAAGTAATGATAAAATGCACCCTTTGACATCCCTGTTTTTTCAACAATCTCCTTCAGCGTTACTTCCTTATAGTTTTTTTGAAGAAAGAGCTGAAATGAAATGTTCAAAATTCGTTCTCTTGTATTTACCATCTGTATTGATCACCTCGTGAGTTCCGACCGTTCGGTATGTACCTATATTATTCCTCATTTTTTCCATTGTCAATTTTATTTTTCTTCAACTTGATAGATAATGCCACGACTAAGTCTGGAACCCGACGACGGACCCAGTTATTTCAGCGCCTTACCTCTCATAAAATATAACACAGAAAAATTTAAAAATCAGGATGAGTGCGATGAAAAATAATGAAAAACCTTCTATTTGTTCTATCTGTAAAGGGAAATGCTGTCAAAGCGCGAGTGGGTATACCATTCCAACTGATTTTCAAGAGGAAACCACCCTGCATTTTCTCATTTCGTTGTTGGAATCAGGAAATTGGTCTATTGACTGGTTGGAGGGAGACCCTCGTTATTCCATTCGGGACGGCGAACCAAAATTAAATCGTTGTTATGCACTCCGCGTAGCAAGGGTTAATGATACTGGTGTTTTTACTAAAAGTTTTGGGGGTGCATGTGTCCTATGGAGTTTGGAAAAAGGCTGTTCGCTTCCGTTTGAAAACCGCCCAATCGAGTGCCGTTTTCTCAAGCCCATTCGAAGCATGTCCTGCAAATCAAATGGAAAATACTCAAAAGAATATTGTGCAAAAAGGTGGATTCCGTATCAGGATATGTTGATTGAAGCAGGTCATCGAATCGAAAAGAGTAGAACCCACTCCCCAAGTTAAAAAAGAACATAGCTCCTTGGCTATGTTCCTATTTTCAAATGCATTATATTAGCTTATGAGCATACCACTTTTTCCCTTTGAACCGGATTCCAAAGATAATTCCCCGTGTACTCCATTCAATAATCATAGCCACCCAAACACCGATAATCCCGAATCCAAGAGTAATCCCTAAAATATAACCAAGTACTACCCGTATTAACCACATAGATAATAGGGAAGCAATCGAGGTAAAATTCGAATCGCCTGCGGCCCGTAATGCAGACGGCATAATAAAACTTGGTGACCACAAAATCGGTTGGGCAATCGCCGATATGACGATCATAATAAAGATCGTCGATATAATCTTCTCAGGTGGGCTGAACATTTTTACAATGAATGGAAAAAGCGGCAATAGAATAAGAGCTGCAAATACATACAGGACGGAAGAAAGTCCAATTAGTGATTTCGTAAATTTCCTTGCATCTTGAATATTTCTTCTTCCTGCACATTGGCCCACCACTGTTACAATACCAATGCTCAATGCATTGGGTCCAATTTGAAAAAGCATCGCAATGGAATTGCTGATTGCATACACAGTCATCGCAAGTGTCCCTAATTGGACAATAAAGGTTTGCGTTAAAAGCTTTCCCCCATTGAAAAATAACTGCTCTGCCGCAAAGGGCAGGCCAATAAACATTACTTTCTTTAGAATGTCAAAGTCTAATCGTAAGGCATCTTTTATATTGAAATGAATCGTTTCATTATACTTCATGATATAGATGAGTGATGCTATCATCCCTATTATTCTTGCTAGAATCGTAGAAATCACGAGTCCTTCAACACCCATATTTAAAACCGTAATTAACAATACATTAAGAGCTGTATTGGTTAAATTCATTAATAACGATAAATTCAAGCATGGTTTTGTTTCTCCGACACCTCTTAATCCTCCACTCACCGCTTGAAATATAGCGATAAAGGGATATGAAAGACAACTTCCAATCAAATAGATTCGAGCATTTTGAAAAACATCTGCTTCTGCTTTCCCAAAAAGAATATTTAAGGTAGGCATATGAAAAATAATGACAAGCACACTTAGAAGGACAGAAAAGATTGTAACCGCAGATGTCGCTTGTATAGCGGTTTTGGATACCATCTTTGAATTACCGCTCCCTTTATACTGCGCAACAATAACGGTTCCACCGGTTGCGACAGCAATAAAGACATTGACCAAGAAAATATTCAATGAATCTACCATACTTACTGCACTGACTGCGGCCACTCCAGCAGAACTGATCATGGCGGTATTTAATAAACTCATTAAAATTAAACAGGCTTGGTCAACGAATATCGGGATGAGAATCCCAATAATCTGCTTAAAATTCATCGACTCTCCAGTAAGATACTTATCTAGTAAATAAATGGTTTTATGTTTCATTTTCACTGCTGCACTATTCATTACATTACACTTCTTTTTTATTGGATTTCTGCCAAGTAATTATATCACTAATTTTTCGTGGTAAATTCCCTTGCATTAGAAAAACTTGGCGTTCGCCAAGTCCTTAGGTGGCGAATGCCTTAGTTTTTCTTATGCGATTTAAGAGTTGATTTCAATAACGGAAGTTAACACGCTTTAGTGCTTTAATAAAGTTAAACTTTCCTATAAGCTAAAAAAACAGATGGAACCGAGGGCACCTGACTCTCGTTATCATCTGCTTTGTTTAACTAGCTTTTTACCTCAAGACGTTTAAATTTTTCTATGCTATTCATTGCGAAATGGTTCTTGTAGAAAATCTCAGGTTTAATAAAATTTTAAAAAAAATTTATTCACATATTTACCCACAGGTTATGCACACAATCCACAATTTTAGTTAATACTTGTGTACAACTATTATTATTAATCTTCTCCAAAGGTTGCTTTTCTTCCATTTTACCATGAAAGGGATATCTTCTTTTATGCTACCTTATCCACACTTTATTTATCATTATCCAGATCACGATCAAGGAAGGATTCTTTGTCCTCTTTAAACCCATTCTTCTTATCAAACAATTCACCAACCACCGACTTATTAATACCATTTTTAACTGCTGCTTCAATGACTGCATAAAGTAAGAAAAGTCCTACCAGCAAAAGAACAATAGGTAGCAAGATCCCCATTATAAATCACCTACATTTTTCCTCCATTATAACAGTATTTTCCAAAGTTGAATAATTAATTTTAACTGTCTAACCCACTAGCATATCAGTTTGTTGATTAAAAAAAGGAGCTGCGTCCGCAGCCCCACCAGTTCGTAATATACGGTTAGCCAGTTTTGGCTAACCTAGTTAGAATCTTCTTTTGTAAAGTATTCATCAACCAATAGTTCCAGGTTAGATAACTCTGCCCTCGAAAAAGCCTGCTTATTTTCTCTTAATGAGAAAAGAGCACATTTGATAAGAAATTTCCTAGGTGTTTTGGATTGAATGACTTCTTCTTGAATGAAATCCAATAGTTCCAGGTATTTAAGTTGATTAGGATCATTACTTAAACATTTTTTTAATGCTAAAATACTTGAATCTAATTTCTTTTTAAATGTTTTTTTGGATTTATGGCAATCCGGCAGCCATTTTTCCAGTATTTCTGGTTCCAATAATTGAACACCATTATTTTCCACTTCATTTACCATTCTTTCTATTCGCTGAACGGTATAACGTATCACTTGTTTTATATTTGCATCCTGTTCATTCGCCATAAAATGAAAATGGATATTATGGTGCAGCATTCCAATAAACATAATTGCACAGTCAAGTAAATAAGGCTGTTTGCTTTTTCCAAATAAATCTATGAAACGGGTGTATATCCACCGGAGATACATGATTTGGGTATGCTTTAAAAATTGTTTTAGGGTAGGATCATTGGAAACAAATACTTCTTCAAAAAGGGTTAAAAGTTTATTTTTCCGATTGAAGGACATATGGAGTTCTAGTTGTTGTATAAATATTTCCATATCGGAGGGATCTTGTCCCACCAAGAGGTGGTTCCTTTCTTCATCCATCCTTCGATTTAAGGAAGTAAAAAGGGCCATCAGTAATTCGTTTTTTGAGGAAAAATAATTGTAGAAAGTACCCTTTGAAATTCCGCTATAATCTATAATGTCTTGAATTGAAGTAGCTTGAAAGCCCTTTTCGATAAACAATTGATGTGACTTATTAATGACGTGCTGTTTTCTATCGTTCATATAATTTCACCTTTAAATTCCATTAGACTGCCTGTACAAAAATGATTATACTTGATTTTTCAGTTCTATACAATTACAGTTATTTCTTGAAATATTTTTATTGCAAAAATTGAACTGTCGGTATATGATATTATCCATGCAGAATAATAGTACAAAAAAATGAACCATTAGTTTAATAGGGGGAATACACTTGGAGACGACTATTAAAAATAACCGCCCTCCTTATGGGATAATCACGATATTAATGATCGGAGCATTTATCTCGATGTTAAATGAAACATTGTTGAATGTAGCACTGCCATCGATTATGAAAGATTTAAACGTGGGGGCTTCTACCGTTCAATGGCTATCAACTGGTTATATGCTTGTTAATGGAGTCATGATACCAGCTACTGCCTTTTTAATTCAGAAATATTCAGTAAGAGGATTATTCCTTACTGCCATTAGTTTATTTACAGCAGGGACGATCTTAGCAGGATTTTCACATGTCTTTTCTGTATTATTAATTGCCAGAATGATTCAAGCTTCTGGTTCAGCCATCATGATGCCACTATTGATGAATGTCATGTTAACAAGCTTTCCACCTGAAAAAAGAGGTGCAGCAATGGGGCTTTTTGGATTAGTATTTATTTTTGCTCCAGCAGTTGGACCAACTCTATCTGGATATTTAGTTGAACACCATGACTGGAGAATCTTATTCCATCTTGTATCACCAATTGCTGCTATTTCACTTTTAATCGGTATTTTCTTATTAAAAGATAAAAAAGAGAAAGTAGATATTCGTCTAGACTTTTTATCCTTAGTGCTATCAAGTATTGCCTTCGGTGGATTACTATATGGATTTAGCTCTGCTGGTGACAAGGGCTGGGATAGCCTACAGGTCTACGGAACAATTAGTGCAGGGGCGATTAGCTTAGTATTATTTATTATTCGCCAAAACAAAATGGAAAAACCAATGCTTAATTTTAAAATTTATAAATATCCTATGTTTGCCCTATCATCTGCTATTTCCATTGTCATCTCGATGGCTATGTTTTCAGCGATGCTTCTAATGCCGATTTATCTACAAACGATCCGTGGAATTACACCGTTGAAATCCGGTTTATTAATGTTACCTGGTTCTTTATTAATGGGAATTATGAGTCCAATCACTGGGAAATTGTTTGATAAGTTTGGCGGAAGGGTTTTAGCGGTAATAGGCTTATCGATTACTACCTTTACAACCTATATGTTTAGCAAATTATCATTGGATACTTCTTATACTGAATTAATTCTTATATACTCAGCCCGTATGTTTGGAATGTCCATGGTTATGATGCCTGTTATGACGAACGGTTTAAATCAGCTTCCAGCACGATTTTATCCACATGGAACAGCGATGAACAATACATTACAACAAGTATCTGGTGCAATCGGTTCAGCTCTTTTGGTAACCATTATGTCAACCCGAACAAAAACCCATGCAACAGACCTTGCAGCATCTACCATGAAACATCTAACCAGTAGGCCAACACCTGAAGTGATTGCAACCATGAAGCATCAAATTGCCATGAAGGCAATGCTTGAGGGAATTAACGATTCATTCCTTGTTTCCGTTGGTATTGCATGTATTGCTCTAGCCCTTGCATTCTTTATTAAACGCGCAAAACAAGCAGAAGATCCTTTTGAGACTACGGCTTCAGGACAAAATGTTGTAAACAAACTGATAGAGAACTAAAAAATTGAGCAGGTGCCCTGAAAATGTTTCAGGGCACCTCTTGCTTTTTTTACAAAAAAGGTACTAATCTACTTTTAGGAAACGCACTTGGATTAGTAATACAAATTTAATGATTCTTCCATTCTACTGCCAATATTCCATAAACAATATGGTCAACATAATGGTCATACAAACATTCCGCACTCCTGATACAACCTTCCTTTATAAAGCCAAGTCTTTCAGGAATGCTTCTACTTTTTTTATTCCCCAAAGCGGCACGAATTTCTACCTTATTTAAATTTAATTGATTAAAAGCATAATCAGTCAAGGCTTTAGCAACTTTTGTCATAATTCCTTTTCTTTGAAATTCTTCCCCAAGCCAATATCCAATGTATGCTGTTTTGTTTGACCAATTAATTCTATTAAAGCCAGCCACTCCAGCAACATCTCCATCAAATAAAATAACGGTAGTGATACTGTTATTCTCTGCATAACCCTTTAAACAGCTTTGAATAAAACCTTGGGTATCCTCAACTTTTGTTGTACTGTCTAGCCAGGGTAGCCATTCTTTTAAATAATTTCTTGACTTATCTGTTAGGTTGAAAATTCTTTCCGCATCATTTAATTCAATCAATCTTAAAGATATATTTTCATCAATTTTATGTACAAACATAGTTTTTCCCCTCGAATAATAAATTTCATACTCTATTTATCTCGTAATTCCTCTAAGAGATTAGTAAACCTTGGTATGAAGGTATTTATTGATAATATCTCCTTTTTTTTAAAACTCTGACTTTTAAAGTTCATTTTTTCTCTTATCTTCTATAATCAAATTTAGCAAATTTTCAGGAACAAGTCTTAAATTACCACTTTGAAATTCACTTATGGGCTTCCAAAACAACTTAAAAGGTGTTCCATCATCTTCCTTTCCCATAAAAGTGCTTTTCCTATAGAATTCGGCATCTATGAACTTTGCATCATAAACCATAACTATTTCATGTCCAACCTCACCGTTAAATGCAAAAATACTCTCAATCATTCCTAAATATTTCAGATCAGTAATAACTGCCCTTATTTCCTCTTTCACCTCTCTTTTTAATGCATCTGAACTTGATTCTCCAAACTCAATTCCTCCTCCAATCGGACGGTAAAAATGTTCCTTCTTTACGGAATCAAAACCTTCAGCAACAAGAATGGAATCTTTATTCTTAAACAAACAAATAACCAATGGTCTAATTACTGCTGGATTCATTGAAAACCTCCACTAAAAATTTTATTTTACTAAAGTGAAAAAAATTAATCTTTAACTAACTCAAAAAGCTCTACAATTAAAATGGTATCTTCATTTATATCAATGCCACTGTCTTGCCAGGCAATTAGGTGGTCATGTTTAAATTTTTCTAGGTTATCCCCGTCACCCTCTCCGCTAACAAGCCTCAAATCAGGATGACCAAAGGTAGTTTCAAATACCCCAATTAATCTAACATTACATCTGGCATTTCCTTCTTTATCACAGACAGTAACTACCTCACCAACAGGCTCGTATGTTTCTTTTAACTCTATTTCTGAATATTGCTCTTTTGGGGCACAAGTGGCAGTCTTTTCTCCCTTAAGAATTTGTTGGATTAACATTTCACCAGTTCCATTGTCATTTTCCCAACCAAAAATCATTTTGTGACTATGTAATTTAACTTGAGGCATTTAAGATTCATCACCTTTTAATTATGTTTACCTTTTCAACTTTTAAGTCTTGAGATAAACGAATCATGTCCCTACATTGAATGTTATTTTCAAAGATTTTTTCTGAATAGTGCCTGACAAAATAATCAATATCTACTCCAGTAATTCGGAATCCACATTTTTGATAAAGAGCCAGTTGGGTAATGCTTGAATTTCCAGTTCCAATTTCAATTGTTTTGAACCCTTTTTTCTTGGCGATATGAAGAGCATGATTTACTAACTGTTTTCCTATCCCTTTTCCCTGTTGATTTTCCATAACCGCAATGTTAATCAATTCCACTGTTTCAGGTCTTGTAGGAAGGAATACATAAACTCCAATGATTTGCTCCTCTTCTTCTGCAACAAAACATTCCCCTCTTTTCAAATATTCATCTACTAATCTTTGAGAGGGGTCTGCTAATAACAATAATTTTTCAGGCGGTTTTTCATCTACATAAAGTTTCCTAATAATCATGTTTTACCCCTTTTTCCATTTAGTTAACTAGCATTTTGATAAATAAAACTCTGTCCTGCTTTGGCACATCATAGTCAGTATGAGCATCTACACCATCCAGGTTTTTATCACCTTTTTCAATTTCAAATCCCATTTTAGTATGATAAGCAATTGAAACTTTATTGATAGGGGAAGTAATACATCTTACAACACTTCGCCCTTTTTGTTTTACTACATGAAAAAATTCATCATAAAGCTGTTTCCCTATTTTGTTCTTTCTGTGGTCAGGATGTACTCCAACAAAATGTATATATGCTTCTTCAGCCTTGGATTGAGATAAAAACCCTATTAAAAAGCCAATCATTTGACCGTCCTCTTCTGCAATAAAACTAGTATCATTAAAATGGTCAAAAAATAGCTTCGGTAACATAATATTCATTTCCCGACCAACCAATCATTTATTAAAGGGGAAATTTTGTAGTAATCTTTACTATTTACTGAACGAATTATCATAAAAATAACCTCCAATTTTTTATACCTAAATTGATTATTTTTACTTCATTTCATTTAAAAATCACATAGAAACATAATAGAAAAATTGTCTAAACTTTAGATTTTTAACTTTGGCCAAACCGCCTTCCAATTTTTATTTGTAACCCGCATTTTATAAATTTCCATTCTCTCTTTCGTCTTACAGAAATAAGGTGTTGGTTTTACTTCTAAATTAAGAACATCTTGAACTCCCCATGGAGCTGTTAAGATTACATTATTTTTATTATCCAATTTAACTCCCAAAGCTGTTACCGTTTCTGGAAATTTAGATATACCGTCAATGGAAGAAGAGTAAGGTGACATATTACTTTTGATATGCATTCTTGCCTGATTCTTCACTGACCAAGGAACATTAGACATAAGAACTTTTAGCTTTTCTTCCAATCTCTTTTCTGTTATTTCATCAGTGTTTTTTGTATCGAAATAAATAACATCAATATCTGGTAAAGGAGTTCGACCTTCAAAACCATGTAATAAGTCCCAAATTTTTGAGCGTACAAACCCCGCACATATCCACCAGTCCGGAAGATTTAGTGTTTTTACTGTTTTTAAAATTAGCATCATCCATGCATCAGATTTTATTTCACGGATAATATCCTTTTCATCTAATAATTTCATCTAATCACACCCGCATCAATAAGGGTTATTAACCTTATTTCTAATGCTAATTGCTTCTCTAGCTAATAATGTCGAATAGGCTAATCTATTACAAAGTTTATGAATCTTGGATGATTGATTTTCAAAGTGTATAATATTAGTGTTTTTTAGAAAATTTTTACATTTCCTTAATTTAAATTCAATAGTACCACTTTCTGTAACAAAATGTAATTAAAAACTCCATCTAAATACATAAGAGCCACTATTATACTAAAGTCATTAATTGGTAATTACTTTCCCTTTTCTCTATAAAAAAGAGAAACAGAACATTATCCTATCAAAAGAACTTTCCTTTCACCTCTCCCAAGGTTTTAGGCATAAAAAAAGATGGGATTCCTCTTCCCACCCTTTTTGTTCTTATTTTTCTTCCTGCCTTTATCCACACATTATCCACAGGAATATCAAAAGTTTATTTTGGGTTTACATTTTCAACGTTATCAACGCACAGCACTCCACATGTGTGGAGTGTATGTGGCAACACATGGGATGCTGGTGTGTTATTCCTTCCCGCAATGTATATTTATTATGAATTAAAATGGTGCCTTTCAAAGCTGGTTTCGGGACTACTAAACAGTCATTTTCCAGCTTGATAAAGTCAGCCAATTTTCCTTTTCCTTATAGTCAGGGATCATTTTTCCAACAAGACGCCAGAAGGATCGGTCGTGATTCAGATGAACCATATGGCACATTTCATGAACGACAACATAGTCAATGACCTCAGGTGGTGCCATTGCCAGTCGCCAATTAAATGTTAACTGCAGCTTTGAATCACAGGTTCCCCAAGTCGTCTTGCTATCCGAGATACGAATAGAACGTGGTTTTGTCTTGAAGTTGCTTTGATAGGAGGAAATGCTCTTTTCCACTAATGCCTTACACTGCTGATAATAAAATCGTCTCAAAGCTTGTTTTATTTTTTCATTGTCAGACTGCTTTACATATATTTGGAGATTACCATCTACAAACACTACATGTTCTTGCTTTATATTTATATCTTGTAAAATCTGAATGGGATAATTATTTCCTAAATAAAGAAAACCCTCCCCATACTCATAGACCTTTTTCTGCGGCCCCTGCAGCCTATCCTTCATTTCTTTTAATTTTTGCTGTATAAGATCCCACTTTTCTTCTATTAACCGAAGTACTCTATCATCAGGTGTCTCTTTCGGAGCCTGGATTTCAATATTTCCATAACTATCAATTGTAATTCCTATAGAGGTACGATTCTTGTAATTGATTTTAAAACGTATTGTCTCACCTAAGTAGGTATGTATCATGTTTTCTCCTGTATTAAGGCTTATTCCCTGTATTCGATCGCCAATCCTTTTAAGAAATTCCTAGCATATTTATCTCCGCACTCTTTATAATTCTTATGCCCTTCTTTTCTTAATAAAGCGCCCAGCTCCCCTTTTGTAACTGTAATTCCTGCATTTTTGAATATATCCAACATATCCTCAGTCGTTAATGCCAATGCAATTTTTACTTTCTTTAAAAGGAGATTATTCATATTTGCACTTTTTTTTATAGACTGTTCTGGCGTATCAGATTGCCCTAATTTGAGCTCTTGTTTTCCTCTTTTATGAATAATAAAACCATTTAAAAATGAATCTAACATACTGTTATTACATTTTATTTGATCGTCATTTTCGGAATCAAACTCATCTGTTTTTGTGAGAATCTTTATTACTTCTGGAACTGTAACATCAACTTCCCCAAGTTTAAAGATCTCTGCCATTTCCTTATTTTTAATTTCCAGCGCATATCTCAGCCGAATTAATATATCGTTATTATCCACAATAGACCCTCCATAAAAAAATAGTATCAATCCTCTGTCCCAACAAAGGAACTGACCAATTGATAAATCTAATACTACCTCATTGTAAATCGGATATCAAAAAAGGAAATAGGCAACTTCCAATGGGTTAGTTGCCTGCTTTTAAAATTATTAAACATTTAAAACCTTTGATAGCAACCTATTTCTTCTCTAACAACACAACAGTCTCAATGTGAGCCGTCTGCGGAAACATATCAATCGGCTGAATATACTTAACTTCATACTTCGGACTTAAGGTCTGGATATCCTTTGCCAAGGTAGAGGGATTGCATGAAACATAAACCATTTTCTGCGGTTTCACCTTTAAAATCGTTTTGAGAAGCTGGTCATCACAGCCTATCCGGGGCGGATCCACAACAACTACTTCAGGTTTCCAGCCTTCCTTTGCCCACTTTGGCATCCATTCTTCCGCTTTTCCAGTTACATACGTAGCATGGCTGACACCGTGACGTTTTGCATTTTTCTTGGCATCCTCAATAGATTCTGGAATGACGTCCATTCCTCTGATTTCTGCAGCTTGTTTTGCTAGCCATAGTCCAATCGTCCCTACTCCACAGTAAGCGTCGACTAGCTTTTCTTTGCCTGTTAATCCTGCTGCTTTTTTTACTTCATCATACAGCTTAACCGTTTGAACAGGGTTTAATTGAAAAAAGGTTCGGGCGGATAATTCAAATTGAAGATCTCCTAATGTTTCTTGGATAAATTCTTTCCCCGCTAAATGGGATGTTTCTTTTCCAAAAATAAGTGAAGTTTTCTGCCCGTTGATATTTTGCATAATCGATTTCACTTGTGGTAGGCTTTTTTGGATTTCTCTAATTAATACTTCCTTCTTTGGAAGATCCTTCTGGGAAGTAACGAGCACGATTTGCAGCTCGCCTGTTTCAACTCCAACTCTTGTTACAATTGTACGGACAATGCCTTTTCTTGTTTTTTCATTATAAATAGGAATATGCAGGTCAGATAAAATTCTCTTCACCACAACACTTGCTTCATTTGTTAGAGTATGTTGAACGGCACATTGATCAAGATCGATAAGCTGATGAGAGTTCATTCCATATAATCCGGCTAGAACTTTACCGTCTTTTTCTCCAACCTGAAAACTACTTTTATTACGATATCCCCAAGGATCATCCATTCCAATGGTTTCTCGAATGTCTAGCTTATCGATAGGAAGTTTTGTATGTCGTTCAATTGATTGGATAACAATATCCCTTTTTTCTCTTAACTGCTGGTCATAACGTAAATGCTGCAACTGGCAGCCTCCACATTGCTCATAAACCGGGCAAAGTGTTTTGTCAAGGTGATGGGTTTCAATTAGTTTTTTCTTAATACGCGCTTCGGCATATTTTGGCAGTACCTTTGTGACTTCCACTACGACCTCTTCACCAGGAAGTGCACCAGGTACAAACACCACTTGCTTTTTAAAATAACCTACCCCCTCACCATTAATTCCCAACCTTTTAATGGTAAGTGGAAAGGTCTGTTTTGGCTCTATTTTGACTGTTTGCTCTTTATTCATTTTTGTTCACTCCAAATTTATTCAATGCTTCTCCATAAATATAAAGAGGCATAACTTAAGTAAGGCTCCCAGCCTTGTTTGTACAGTTCCATTTCTTCCAATGTTGGTTTCTTTTCCAGATTGAATAACTTTTTTATTGCATTTTGAATACCAACGTCAGCTAATGGAAAAAGATTAGGCCGCCCAAGGCCAAATAACAGAAAGTTTTGGATGGTCCATGCACCCACACCACGAATTTTGATGAGTTGATGATAAATTTGCTCATCCGTCTTTTGTTTTAATTCTTCTATATTTAGGCTTCCGTCCACCACTAGCTTTGCAATTCCAATAACATATTCAGCCTTTTTTCCACTAAACTGCAGCTCCCGTAATTGTTCAACTGTTAATTTTGCAACTACTTCAGGGCATGGGTAAAACCACACACCTTCTTTTTCAAAACCATAAGTTTTCACGAATCGTTCAGTTAAGGTATGGGCAAAAGTCAAATTAAGCTGCTGATGGATAATGCATTTGAATAAACAATATAGTGGATCAAAGTCTAGGACTAGGGGAGTTCCATAGTGATTAGTGAAAAGTTTTTTTACGTTAGTTTGTTGAAAATGACGATTCACCTCTTGTAACGAAACATTCCATTGAAAGGTTTCCTTTACCCTCTCCAAAATGAATGTCTTTGGACCTCTGCTCTCGATTTGAAAAACAGGTTGTTCCACTGTTCCAAGGCCAGCTACCTCCACCACAAAAGATTCTTTTTTAATGCAAAGTGGAATTTTAATGGTTCTTTTTCCTAAATCCAATTGATTTAAGGGATCAAGGGCATGCCGTTCAAGAACCCTGTCAAAATCATATGGACCTTCAATATGAATGATTTCCTTCCACACGGGTTTCTACCTTCCTTGTTCATTTCCCCGTATTATAGCATTTTTATTTAAAAAAACGTAGGAGCCGGAATTCCAGCTCCTACTTTTTCGTTGGAAAATCATCTAGGCTTTTAAATTTGTAGCCTCTTTTTTTCAAATCCTTTATCACTTTTTCAAGTGCGTCTGCATTATCCTTTGAAACAGTGTGTAAAAGCATGACTGCTCCTGGATGAATCTGTTTCATTATACTATCGTACGCATATTGCTCTCCCTTTTGCTGATTCACATTCCAATCCACATAGGCTAAAGACCACATCACATGTGTATATCCTTCATCCTTCGCTACCTTTACAGTTCTTTCACTAAAAACCCCTCTTGGCGGTCGAATATATTTCATTTCCTTTTGCCCTGTTAATTCCCTTGTTTTATCACGCACTGTGTTTAGTTCTTCACGAATATCCGCATCACTATTTGTAGTTAAATCAGGATGGTACCATGAATGATTTCCTACAATATGGCCCTCTTTCACCATTCTTTTTACCAAATCAGAGGCAGACTGCAAATAATGTCCTGTCACAAAAAAAGTAGCTGGTACCTTTTCTTTTTTTAAAACATCCAAAATCTGCCCAGTATACCCGTTTTCATATCCATTATCAAAGGTAAGATATAAAACCTTTTTATTCGCATCTCCTTTATAAAAACCACCGTATTTTCCTAATATCTGTTCATGCTGTGGATCTGCCTGTGCCTGCTGCTCATTTACCCCTCTTTTAAATCCCCAATTAATCGGTGAATTTGATAATGCCGCATAAGCCATATTGGGCGTGAGCATTACCATACAAAGAAAGGCAAGACATTTCATTAACCTTTTCATTCATGATCCTCCTATTATTGTTTTTTTTTAGTATTTGTTTAAGAGGTTAGGAACATGATTGGTGAAATTTGGGTAATAGGTTCTTCCTTTTCCATTTCCGGAATACGGCAAATGGAGTTTGGATAAAAGATATGTGGTTGACCTTGAGTTTGGAAGATGTAAGAAAGCACGTAACTCAGGATTGGTAATGGAAGGTTTAATGAGGAGAAAATAATCATGAATATCATGTAAATGAGCGTTTTTTGAAGTGCATTGGCAATTTGGACATTTCCACCAAGTTCTATATGTATATTCCATGGGTATATAACATGTTGGACATAAAACTCCAGTTTGAATTTCCGATGGATGAATCCCAAATACTTTTAAAAAATCTATCCTTTCCACAGTATCATTTTGTAAAATTACTTTTTTAATCTTAGTAATACTTCGTTTATCAATTAATTCTTTATTATAGGCTTTCTCCATTTCATCCATTTTTATTAGTAAAGATTCTGCTTTCCAGACTCGCTTTTCCGCCTCTTTATATCCATCGCTAATAATAATTTTTGTTGAAGGATTTGTTACAACAACATGGTATTCAATTGGGATCTTTGGAATTTGGTGACTTTCGAACAATCTGTTAAGAAGATATTGATGTCTGTAGACTTGAGAAAGGGGATTTTGGTTTATTTTTTCAGTGGTGTTTGAGAGATGGATTAGTTGATTTTTCTCAAAAGTTAAAGTTCCCGAGTGGTTTTTTGAGTCAAGTATGATTCCAAGTTTTGGGGAAATTAGTAGAAAATCAATTTGAAAAAAAGTTGAGCCAATTGGCAGCCTAATATTATGAAAAATACTATAGTTTTTTTCAGGCAATAAACATAGAAAATAGTTTAGATTTTTTTCTCCATTATATCCTGACCGTAAAATTTTTGCCTTCTCCTCAGCTAATGGCCTTTTTACATGTTCTACTGATATTCTCCTTAAAAGGGCTTCAATTTGTTGCAAAGGGATTGGAGCCCTGAACTCCTTTTCAAACAAAAAAACACCTCCTTTTTTTAAGATAAGTTTCGATAACTATTATGTAATCTCCTGCATTTTTTAAAAACTTTTACACTGTCCATTTTTTGCTACACAATGTACCCCGTTTGCTACACAAGACTAGGTGTTTGCTACATAAAACTGGTTCTTCTCTACACAGATTCACCGCTTCACTACACAAACCATTTATTGCTACACAATCTACCTCGTTTGCTACACAAGACTAGGTGTTTGCTACATAAAACCGGTTCTTCTCTACACAGATCCACCGCTTCACTACACAAGCTATTTTTTGCTACACAAACTACCTCGTTTGCTACACAAGACTAGGTGTTCG
>JAUZPL010000065.1 GCA_030705955.1 Bacillota bacterium
ATTCTTGAGAAGAATCTGGTGTTACTGGAAGCCAAGCGGCAGGAACTTGAGTACATGATTTCCCTCACCAAAGAGAAGCTTGCCCTATACCAAGAACTTACGAAAGAAGACATGGAAAATACTAGATAATGGGGTCATTGTAGCAATGGAACTTTTTTACGCAATAAATATTAGCGGATATTCTGAAATTAGAAACGATGAAAATACAACTAAAAATTACTCTTGTTAATGAAAAATCCGTACGATTTTGGTCGTTTTTTATCGTTTCTAATGTCCGCTAGCTTATTGCATGATTTTGTTCCATTGCTAGACAAGGGCCAAGCTCGACAGGATTGAGGGGCTTAGCGTATATTTTCGTATAAATGTTGGCGGGACCTTATAGCTTGAAGCAGATTTTTTTCAGTGGGTAATTGTTTACCTCTCTTAGCAACAGCAATTTACTATATTCTACCATATAAAATCACCTTTAATGTGACTTTGTTATTGCGCAGGATAGGTCTACTGCGTAGTAAGGAAATGATGACTTCCTTATTCAACATTACTAACCTTTACTTCAATAGAAAAAATGGCGACACCTTATTCAAGTATCGCTTCCTGTTACTTTAAGTGATTCCTAAAAAATATCCGAGAATAAAGTAATAATACCAACTAACACTGCCCAATAAGTGCAATCTATATTTTTTTCTATCTCCTCTTCTGTTCTCTTTCCTTCTCTAATTACTTTGATGAACCAGAAAATTTGTAATCCTCCCAATATAATAAAAAACCAATCAAGTATTTCTAAAAGTTTATGCAAATTCATTAAATACACCACCGAACACAACAGATTTAATAATATTCTTCGCTAAGAATAATAAATCCTTCTTTCACTAACCTGCCATATAGATAGATAAGAAAAAAGCCACCAACGATGGCAACTAGATTTTCAACTCTTGCCCCCCGATTAGGTGAAAAGAAAACTTAGACTGGGATGATGTTAGGAGCGATCCCCTTAATTACAGGCAATATTCTGGAAAGAAAATATAAAAAAACCAATATTTCCAAGTTGGGTTAAAATTCTCAGACCTTTTAAAATCAACGGCACAAGAAATACTGCTAATCCAATAATTTATAGTATCAAATAATAAATCTTTTTCGGTTTGTTGCTCATTAGTTCACCTCCTGTATTAGAGATACTAAAATTAGAAAACCGTAAACTATCATAAGTTTCGGTCATTCTTTTAAAATGAGAAAATTAGATTAGGTTCTTAAATACGAAAAGAGCAATTATTTCTAATAAGACAATTATCATACAACCTGATTTCCCAAAAAAACCTCTATCAAATAAATCATTACTATCTTCTTTCTTACTACCCATACATTTCCCCATTTCCCCGCAACTATTTACCAAATTCCAACATATTCATTCCTTCATTTCTTTAAATTTTATTTTATTCTTATTGAATTAACGGGAGCCGTTAGTTGACTATGAACGCTATTCAAACAATTGGATTTTTGGGTCTATTTTATAACAGTGAACTAGTACAGCATGTAATTGGGCTCTATGGTGATAAACATGAGCTAAAATTTCTAACATCCATTCATATCTTGTATAAGTAACACCCCAAAAAGAAGTAATCTCTTCTTGAAGTTCTTCTTCTGTATAGGATAAATACGTTTCTTCAAGCACTTTAAAATTATTAAATAAACCATTTTTAATATCTGTTAAAGTCTTATATGAAACATTTAAATAAAAACTGTTCATTTCATCTTGTGTTGCACCGTTAGCAATATGCAGATCCGCTCTACAAATAATTGCAATATGTTCTAATAGCTCACCAATTGAATGTTTATCGGGTGAAGGTCTTTTTGTAGATCCAGTTCGTCCAATTTATTTATTATTTCATATGTCTTTTTTAATGCTATATTAATCTGGTTTAATGCACTTTTACAGTATGTATTCATTTTTTTCTCACCTAACTTATTTTCATTATTCTTTCCATTAATAGTTCGGAGTTGAATCAACATTATTCTTTATCTTGAACAAACCTGATCCGTTAGCCATTCATGAAGCGCAAAAATCAGCGCTTCACCACAGAGAATGAAAATGGTTCAGAACCGTCAATACTGATTCTACGGCTGGGAGAGGAAGGTCGATGCACTAACTGTGGTGCGTGAGAGCCTATCCGTTAGTCTGACTCCAACGACCACGGTGCACCACTGACTGTCGTTCCCTTACGGGAAGCACACATGGTAGATTAATCCTATTCTGGTTGATGCTCCAGCCTCTAATTATATTCAGGGCCGTAGAAAGGATGTTTTCAATGGAAGTCGTCATTGAAAGAGCATGCGGTATGGATGTCCATAAGGACAATATTACTGCTTGCGTTATGACACCAGAAGGAAAGAAGATTCAAACATTTTCAAACAAAACTGTGTTTCTATTGAAGATGGTAGATTGGATTAAACAACATTGCTGTACTCATGTCGCTAAAATCCTTGATTTAAAAAGGAATTGACCGCTGCCAATTCCCCTTTGTCAATTAAGCAAAATGCACCTCGAAACGGAGCCCTTTAAGGGTATATTTGATTGCTTTTTGCTAGAAGTAATCTTTCATTAAATACTTCATCCAAATGGGGATAAGGGCATTTTCCCTTCTATCAAAATCAGGAATATATGGTTTTATATCTAAAACCTGTGTGCCATTATTGGCATCTAATCCTCTCACGGAAATGATATTCTCTTTAATTGATAATATTTCAGCAATTGTTATGCCCAAAGGATTTGGGCGATGTTTCGTTCTTTGTGCAAAACAACCAATTTCCTCTAAAGTTGAGATCCCTCTTGGCTTCCTTTTCCACTTGTTTGTATTTTTCTCCATAAAACCGTCCATATAGAATATAATCATAGCATGAGAATAGTCACCTAACCGTGCTAATCCTTCTATATATTCAGGATTAAGTTCAATGGTGGAAATAACGCTTCCCCAGTTTTTATATACTTTTTCTTCAATAGTAGAATGAACGGTTCCAATAGGTCTTAATGTAATAGAATCCAATGTTACTCAACTCCCATGGTAATTTAAGACTACCTAAATTTTAACACCTCAATTCATTCCTGTAATTACCAAATTCGGAAAACAAGGAGGTCAATATAAGAATGATAAGGCTGCTTAATCCAAAAGATGCTGGAAGCTTTCGAAAAATTCGTTTAGAGGCCTTAAAAAATCATCCCGAAGCTTTCAGTACTAGTTTTGAAGAGGAACAGGAATTTTCATTGGAAAGCTTTGAGGAAAGATTAAATAGAAACTATTCCTATACATTTGGGGCTTTTGAAGGTGAAAAATCGATTGGCATTGTAACCATGTATGTGGAGCAGAGAGCCAAACTAAAGCATCGTGCTAATATCGTTGGAATGTATATTTCACAGGAGAAACGCCGTGAAGGATTCGGCAGAAGCCTAATGCTAGAGGCAATAAAAAAGGCAAAGGAAATAGAGAGGGTCGAACAGATCCATCTAACAGTAACCTCAAGCAATGAAGCGGCAAAAAAACTGTATCTTTCCTTAGGATTTCAGACGTACGCTGTTGATCAAAACGCATTAAAAATAGGTCATACATACTTTGATGACGAACTAATGGTATTAAAAATGTAAACGAAAAAGGCTTGGGCATTCCAAGCCCATTTTTTTAAAATTTCCCCGTAAACTGAAAGAAAAGTACCACTAATCCTAATGCCCATACATAAATGGCAAAGGGCTTTAGGGAATGTTTTTTTAGAAAATTAACCATCCATTTTACGGCTAAATAACCAAAAACGGCTGATGTGAAGATTCCGACAAGGAGGGCAGATAAGGTAATTTCCTCACCTTGTCCTTTCATTAAATCAAGGGATTGAAGGGCAACTGCTCCGGCGATGGCTGGTGTAGATAAGAGAAATGAAAAGTAGGCTGCTGTTTCACGATCTAACTTTCGCCATAAGGCAGCCACAATCGTCATACCTGAACGGGAGATAGCTGGAAAAATAGCTGCCGCTTGGAATGTTCCAATTATAAAGGCATCCATGTAGGAGATTTCCTCCATTTTTTTATATCCATTCTTAGCTGAGTCAGCCAACCATAAAAAGATTCCTGTTATTAAAAATTCCCAGCCTACTGTTACACCTGTTTTGGAGATTTCATCAAAATAGTCTTTGAAAGCAAGTCCAATGACAACGGCGGGAATTGTTCCTATAATTAATAAGAAGGTTACTTTACTAAGAGGGTGTTTAATGATTTTTATAAATTCCTTTTTATAGAAAATAAAGACAGCAATAAGAGTTCCTAGGTGGAGCATCGTATCGAGCAGGAGGCCAGCCTCCTCTAGTCCGAACAAGTTTCTACCTAAATAAAGGTGTCCCGTACTGCTAATCGGCAGAAATTCTGTTAATCCTTGAATCATTCCTAGAATAAGAGCCTCCAGTTTTGTTAACATAAAATACCCCTACTTTCATAAAATAGCTTGTCAGCTTGGTATTCTATTTTTATTAAAGAAAGTAAGAATCTAGAATGAAGGATGAATAATTTTAGTTCGTATTTGAGAGTTTTTGCCATAAAATAGAAGTGATAAGTAAGAAAGGAAGGGAATTTGTTTTGATCAATCAGCATCTGTTTTTTAATACGTCAATTGGTGTAAAAAAGCCGAATAGTATAAGGGATAAACAACAGGCCTGCCCCTTTTGTGCCAGAGAGCAGCTTACAGGCATTTTAGCTCTGGATGGTCCTATTATCCTTTTAAAAAATAAATTCCCTGTATTAGAAAATACATTTCAAACTGTTCTAATTGAAACCGATGATTGCAATGCCGAATTTTCAACCTATTCATTACCGCATTTACATAGATTATTAAAGTTTGGACTAAAAGCATGGCTTGAAATGGAGAATTCCGGAGATTATACATCAGTCCTATTTTTTAAAAACCATGGTCCATTATCAGGTGGTACGATTGCACATCCACATATGCAGATTATTGGGTTAAAGGATCTTGATTATAAGGAGAATTCAAAAGAGGAATTCTTTCGGGGAATTTTATTGAAAGAACAAAATAAGGTGCGTTTCAGCCTATCAACAGAGCCGAGAATTGGCTTTTATGAGTTCAATGTTCAAATGTCAGATGATGAGTATGTAAAAGAATTTGGAGAATACGTTCAAATTGCAGCACACTATATTATGCATCACTTTCCGTTTAAAGCAACAAGCTATAATTTGTTTTTTCATCATTTAAATGGAGAAATATTTGCAAAAATTGTTCCAAGATTTGTAACGACTCCGATTTATATTGGGTATGGGATTCCACAGGTTCCTAATAACCTTCAGTGGATGGTAGAACAAATAAAGGATATTTATTTTACAAGAAATTCAAAATAAAAAATGTAAATTAATCCATTCAACTATTAAGAGTTGTGATTTCTGCAAATAGAAAATATAATGAAGTATTGTACAGGTTCCTTTCCTGGTTATAGATTAAAGGAGATTGACCATGACTTCTAATAATAATACTTCAAAAATTGATTACAATCTTGTGCTTCTATTGCTATTACTTTTTTTAATAAGTTGTTTATCGATTTATGATGCACAAAAATCCGGTCAGTACCATGAAAACTTTTTATTAAAACAGATTATTTGGTATGGGATTGGAACAGGAATTATCGCGGGTGTTATCACGCTTGATTCAGATCAGCTACGAAAGTTAACTTGGTATGCATATGGCTTCGGACTTTTCTTGTTGGTGGCAATCCTTGTTGCCCCGGTAAGTTTTGCCCCAGTAATCAATGGAGCAAAAAGCTGGTTTAAAGTTCCTGCCTTAGGGTCGTTACAGCCGTCCGAGTTTGTAAAAGTATTTGTCATTTTAGCGCTTGCCAGAGTAATTGAGGATCATCATATAAAAAATACGGTCAAAACCGTTCAAACTGATTTTTGGCTATTAATAAAATTAGGGCTTGTTACGATGGTGCCAATCCTGCTTATCATGAAGCAGCCTGACCTTGGGACTGCTCTTGTTTTCATTGCCATCCTGCTTGGAATGATTTTTATTTCAGGAGTTTCATGGAAAATATTAGTTCCTATGTTCACAGTGGGGACTTTAGTAATTGGCATTATTTTTTATTTCGTTATTTGGAATCCTACCGTTTTGGAAAAATATCTAGGCGTGAAGGAATATCAATTTGGCCGAATTTACTCTTGGCTTGATCCATATAATTATCAGAGTTCAGATGGGTATCAGCTGACGAGATCGTTGCTTGCTATTGGTTCAGGTGAGACTTCTGGAAAAGGTTTTGGCAATCGGGATATTTATATGCCAGAAAGCCAAACTGATTTTATTTTTAGTATTATTGGTGAAGAGTTTGGGTTTGTAGGGGCAAGTGTGCTAATTAGTGTATTCTTCTTGTTGATTTACCATATAACAAAGGTTGGAATGGAAACGAAAAATAACTTTTACACCTATCTTTGTGTAGGGGTTATAAGTATGATTACCTTCCACGTCTTCCAAAATATAGGTATGACAATTGGTCTGTTACCAATCACAGGTATTCCATTGCCATTTATCAGTTATGGCGGAAGTTCATTAATGGGAAATATGCTTGGCCTCGGCCTAATATTCTCCATCCGCTACCATTACAAAAAATATATGTTTTCAAGTACTTCCTAACGTAAGAAGGTGTAAAAATGGATCAAAAGGTTTTTTATCAGCAATTTGAAGCATTAATGGATAAATATGCTGAACTTCTTATTGGAGATTCTACTGAGGATGCAAAAGATAAAATTAAAGCCTGGGCGTTATACAACCATATTGCAAAAACAATGCCAGCATTAATTAAACATTGGAACGGCCTGTATCCTGAGGCAAAAAGTGAAATGAAACAAATCATTGATGAAATAAGACTGCTAAACGAACAGCACCGTTCATATAAAAAATAAGGGCTGTCCAATCAGACCCTAAATAAAGCAGGTGGAGAAAAATCAGTTGTTTTTCTTCACCTGCTTTTGTATTTTGGCGTTGGCCTGACTATTAGTATATTGTGGGCAGAAGCAACAATTCTCATGGAGTGTTCATGAAGCCCGAGGAAGAGGAAAAGATTCCAATCAGGTCGTCATGAAACCCTTGCCCCATTAAGACTAAACAAAAAAGGGGTTGTTCAGAAAGTCTATTTTCGAGCAAAGAGCACCAAAAACCCAAGAATGCTGTAAAATCAACATTCTTGGGTTTTGTAATTTTAAAATTTCTGGCTGAAAAACCATTTTTGGAAAAACAATTATTTCCTTATTGAATTGTATTTCCACTTGGGAACTGGTTTGTGTACCCTTGGAATTGTTGATAGGTTTGCTGTAATTTTTGCTGATCAGCAGCCTCAATTGCATACCAGCCTTTTTTAAACATTAAATCGTATATGTCTCTCTGGCAATCCTGCGTCTCAGTATAGATATTTAAAATGTCCTGATAAAGTCCTTGATGGCTAGCTTCATGAAGGGCCATGCTATAAGAAGTGGTCATATATTTTTCAGTTGTTAATAAATCATTAATAAAGTCACGCTCATTCATTTGCGGCGTTTTTGGCACTTGTTGTTCAGGGTTTTGGATTTTTTGCTGATTTTGATTCATGTAAACGAGTCTCCTTTACAAGTTGGGTTATTGCATATTATTTAAAGGCTGTTGTTGGTTGTTAATGTGAGCGTTTAAATGACCGAGAAGTTTTTGATAATGCTGTTGGTGCATTTGTCCGCATTTCTCTGCTTCTGTTTTCAATTCTTGATCCTGACATTGCTGAGCAAAAAAGTAAGCCTTTTTGCTTGCAAGTAAATTCCATGACATCATATCAGTGATATAGAGAGAATCCTTAGTTGAGAGCACTCCTGGAGGTTGCATCATAACCCCTTGTTGATTTTGCGTAGTAAAATTTTGCTGCTGCATCGCTACTCCTCCTCTATCGTATTTTGAGCATGTACATCCTTATGATTTCTCCGGTGAGTAATTTTATGCAACAGATAATGAACTCAAAATTGGCCATGGGAAATCAACTTGAGAAGGCGGCTTTTTTTCACAAAATCCAGGGAATTCATGACCAAAAGGAGACTTTTCAACACGAAACCCAACCAATTCTACTACACAAAAAAACAGGCATCAGAGCCTGTTTTATCTTTTCTTAAATTGATTGTTTTGGCTGTTTACTTTTCCACCTCCGTCCCCTTCAACAGTTGGACCGGCATCGCCCTTTACACTTGCTGCACTAACTCCCGTTTTGGATGGTTTTTTTTCAATTTAGCCATTCAACTCACCTCCATCCCTAAATTGCCCTAATAGTACATAATTAATAAGAATTTTTTTGTGTTTCTCATGTTTGAATATTGCGTAAACTCTTTAAATATTTTATAGTAAAGATAACAGGAAATGAATGAGCATTCATTCAAAAAGTAAAAGGGGGAAACATGGGTGGTCCAATTTATTAAAAAAGCTGCTGTTTTAGGCTCTGGAGTAATGGGTTCTGGGATTGCAGCCCATTTAGCGAACATTGGTATTCCAACTTTATTATTAGACATTGTCCCACGAGAATTAACGGAAGAGGAAAAACGAAAGGGGCTTACACTAGAAGATTCCCAAGTTCGTAATAGAATCAGTCAAACTTCCATTCAAAAATTATTAAAGCAAAAGCCTGCACCACTAACCTCGAAAAAGAACTTAGCTCTTATTGAATCAGGGAATTTAGAAGATGATCTCCACAAGTTACAAAATGTGGACTGGGTAATAGAAGTTGTAGTAGAAAATCTACAGGTTAAAAAGCAAGTGTTTGAAAAGGTGGACAAATACAGGAAACCAGGCAGCATCATTAGCTCAAATACATCAGGAATTTCGGTTGAAGCCATGGTTGAAGGAAGATCTGAGGATTTCAAAAAACATTTCCTTGGGACACACTTTTTCAATCCACCAAGATACCTTAAGCTCCTTGAGATTATCCCTACACAATATACCGATAGCCATGTTCTTTCTTTCATGAAGGAATTTGGAGAGGATGTTTTAGGTAAAGGTGTAGTCTTGGCAAAAGATACTCCTAATTTTATTGCGAATCGAATTGGAACGTATGGGCTTCTTATTACACTTAGAGAAATGCTTAATGGCTGCTATAGTGTGGGGGAAGTTGATTCAGTTACAGGTCCATTAATCGGTCGGCCAAAGAGCGCAACGTTTAGGACGCTTGATATAGTGGGGCTTGATACATTTGTACATGTTGCAAACAATGTTTATGAGCAAGTGACGGGTGAAGAGAAGGAAGTTTTTGAAATACCTGCTTTTATGAAGGAAATGCTTAATAAAGGATGGCTTGGAAGCAAATCTGGGCAAGGATTTTTTATTAAAAAAGGAAAAGAAATCCTTGAGCTTGATCCAAATACATTAGAATACGGCCCTCGAAAAAAACTAAAAACGCCTTCCACTGAATTAAGCAAACAAGAAAAAGGTCTAGCCAGTAAAATGAAAGCGCTTGTATATGCCAATGATCGTGCAGGCCAGTTACTATGGAATATCTTTAGTCCTGTACTTCTATATTCTGCTGAGCTTTTTGGAACAATTGCCGATGATATAGTCTCCATTGATCGTGCGATGAAATGGGGTTTTGGATGGGAAATGGGGCCTTTTGAAACATGGGATAGCATTGGACTTGTTAAGTCTGTTCAAAAAATGAAGGAAGAAGGGAAATCTATTCCTAATTGGATTTCAGAAATGCTGAAAAATGGGTTTACTTCTTTTTATAAAGAAGAAAATGGGCAAACCTATTTTTATCAAAATGGGAACTATCAACCAGTTGTGGTCAATCCAAAGGTAATCAATCTTAAACAATTGAAAAAACAAAAGGGTGTTATTAAGAAGAATAGCGGTGCAAGCCTGCTTGACCTTGGAGATGGTGTTGCCCTTTTGGAATTCCATTCACAAAATAACGCAATCGGTCTTGATATTATCCAAATGATCAATTTTGCTGTTGAGGAAGTAGAGAAAAGGTACAAAGGGCTTGTGATTGGAAACCAAGGGAAAAACTTCTGTGTTGGAGCAAACCTTGCCATGATTTTAATGGAAGCACAGGATGATAACATTTATGAACTTGAAATGGTCGTCCGTCAATTCCAACAGGCCATGTTAAAAATTAAATACTGTACAAAACCAGTTGTTGCAGCACCATTTGGAATGACACTTGGAGGGGGAACAGAAGTATGTTTACCAGCTGCGCATATTCAGGCATCAGCAGAAACATATATGGGCCTTGTTGAAGTGGGTGTTGGTCTAATTCCAGGCGGAGGCGGAAATAAAGAGCTTTATATTAAGCATCTTGAAAATATGCCGACTGGAGTGGAGTTTGATCTTCAGAAGGTTGCAAATAAAGTGTTCGAAACAATTGCAATGGCAAAAGTTTCAACATCTAGTGAAGAAGCACGTGAACTTAATCATTTAGATTTCGCAGATGGAATTAGTGTCAATGGTGACCACCTTCTATATGATGCTAAACAAGCAGTTCTTTCATTACATGAAACAGGATATAAACCAAGAGTTCGGAGAAAAGTTCCGGTGGTTGGTGAAACAGGCTATGCCGTTCTTTTACTTGGTGCTGAAGCTATGTATGCATCAGGTTATATTTCAGAACATGATTTGAAAATAGCAAAGAAACTTGCCTATGTCATTGCCGGTGGTAAGGTACCTTATGGAACAGAGGTAGATGAACAATATTTACTTGAATTAGAAAAAGAAGCATTCCTAAGCCTTGTCGCAGAACCAAAATCACAGCAGCGCATGCAGCATATGCTTCTAAAGGGAAAGCCACTTCGCAACTAAAATAATAGAATCGTATTTTGAGAGTTTAAGGAGGGAATAGGATGAGAGAAGCGGTAATCGTTGCCGGGGCAAGAACTCCAGTAGGAAAAGCCAAAAAAGGGACACTTGCCAATACACGTCCTGATGACTTAGGGGCCATTGTTGTAAAAGAGACATTGAAACGGGCTGGAAATTATGAAGGAAATATTGATGATTTAATTTTTGGCTGTGCCATGCCTGAAGCAGAGCAAGGAATGAATATGGCGCGAAATATTGGGGCACTTGCTGGTTTACCTTATACTGTACCTGCTCTTACCATCAACCGCTATTGTTCCTCAGGTTTACAGGCAATTGCTTACGCTGCCCAAGGAATCATGCTGGGACATACGGATACAGCCATTGCTGGTGGGGCGGAGTCAATGAGTCTAGTACCTATGATGGGGCATGTTGTTCGGCCAAATATTAAACTAGCAGAACATGCTCCTCAATATTACATGGGGATGGGTCACACAGCAGAAGAAGTTGCAAAGAAATATGGTATTTCACGCGAAGAACAGGATGCCTTTGCTGTACGCAGTCATAAACGCGCTGCTAAAGCCATTTTAGAGGGGAAATTTCAGGATGAAATTGTTCCAGTTGATGTAACCCTTCGATCTGTAGGATCAAATAATAAACTAACTGAAAAAGGCATCCAATTTTCAATGGATGAAGGGGTTCGCCCAGATACAAATATTGAAGCATTAGCAAAATTGCGCCCTGCTTTCTCAATAACTGGGACAGTTACTGCGGGAAATGCTTCCCAGACAAGTGATGGAGCAGCCGCCGTAATGGTCATGGACCGGGAAAAGGCTGAATCTTTAGGTCTTAAACCAATGGCTAAATTCCGTTCCTTCGCTGTTGGAGGTGTTCCACCGGAAATTATGGGTATCGGGCCAATTGTAGCAATTCCAAAGGCTTTAAAACTTGCAGGGCTGGAGCTTTCAGATGTAGGGCTATTTGAACTGAATGAGGCCTTTGCATCTCAATCTATTCAAGTTATTCGGGAGCTTGGACTTGATGAGGATAAAGTAAATGTCAATGGTGGTGCCATTGCACTCGGTCACCCGCTTGGCTGTACAGGAGCAAAATTAACGTTAACTTTATTACATGAAATGAGACGCAGAAATGAACAATTTGGTGTTGTAACGATGTGTATTGGCGGCGGAATGGGAGCTGCAGGAGTATTTGAACTTTTATAAGCGAAAAAAGGGGAGGATTAAGTATGACAAACCAAACAGAAAATGTAATAAAAGGTGGAAGCTTTCTTTTAGATGATATTTCTTATGAACGAGTTTTTACTCCGGAAGATTACACAGATGAACATAAAATGATCGCTAAAACAACGGAAGATTTTGTTGAGAATGAGGTATTGCCACAAGTAGAATTTATTGAAAAACATGAATTTGAACGTTCTGTTAAATTATTGAAAGAAGCAGGGGAACTTGGACTATTAGGTGCTGACGTACCTGAAGAATATGGTGGCTTAGGTCTTGATAAAATCAGTTCCGCTTTAATTGCTGAAAAAATGTCCCGTGCTGGTGGTTTTTCTATCACACATGGAGCACATGTGGGAATAGGTTCTTTGCCAATCGTTTTGTTTGGAAATGAGGAGCAAAAGCAAAACTATTTACCACTGCTTGCTACAGGTGAAAAATTAGCTGCGTATGCTTTAACAGAGCCAGGTTCTGGATCAGATGCATTAGGTGCAAAAACCACTGCGAAGCTGAATGCAGAAGGAACACATTATATTTTAAATGGTGAAAAACAATGGATTACAAACTCTGGATTCGCAGACATATTCATTGTTTATGCCAAAATCGATGGAGAGCATTTTTCTGCTTTTATTGTTGAACGAGTATTTCCGGGAGTTTCGACAGGGGCAGAGGAAAAGAAAATGGGAATTAAGAGCTCATCTACTAGAACCTTAATTTTAGAGGATGTTGCTGTTCCTAAGGAAAATCTTCTTGGTGAAGCAGGAAAGGGTCATGTTATTGCCTTTAATATTTTAAACATCGGTCGGTATAAATTAGGTGTAGGTGCTGTAGGTGCATCTAAGCGTGCATTTGAGCTTTCAGTAAAATATGCAAATGGACGGCAGCAGTTTAAAACGCCAATTGCTCAGTTTAATTTAACGAAAGAAAAGTTTGGTACAATGGCATCCAAAATTTATGCAGCAGAAAGCTCAGTTTATCGTACAGTTGGGCTATTTGAGGATCGAATGGGCAGACTTTCTGATGAAGAAGTCAAGGATGGAAAAGAAGTTGCAAAATCAATTGCAGAATATGCTATTGAGTGCTCACTAAATAAAGTATTTTCTTCCGAGACACTTGACTATGTTGTAGATGAAGGCGTTCAAATCCATGGTGGTTATGGATATATGCAAGAGTATGAAATCGAAAGAGCCTATAGGGATTCCCGGATTAATAGAATTTTTGAAGGTACAAACGAAATCAACCGTTTACTCGTTCCTGGAACTTTCCTTAGAAAAGCATTAAAGGGAGAGCTTCCGTTATTGCAAAAGGCACAAAGTCTTCAAGAGGAATTAATGATGCTCATGCCTGAGGAGCCAGGTGATGAACCGTTAGCACAGGAAAAATATTTAGTTAAAAATGCGAAAAAGATCGGATTATTGGCTGCAGGTTTAGCTGCACAAAAATATGGAAAGTCACTAGAAAAAGAGCAAGAGGTTTTAGTGAATATAGCAGATATCATTTCTAATGCCTATGCTATGGAATCTGTTGTATTACGGACTGCAAAATCCATTGCAAAAGCTGGTCTTGAAAAGAGTAAACAGAAGCTTGTGTACACACAAATTTTTTGCCAAGAGGCATTTAATGAAATCGAACAGCATGCAAAAGAAACACTGGTTGCAACCGAAAAAGGTGACGCCCTTCGTATGCTCCTTTCCGCACTAAGAAAATTTACAAGACATACGCCAATTAATGTCATTGCAAAGAAACGGGAAGCTGCCGACAAGCTTATTGAAGCAGAACGATTTATTGTTTAATCCTCTAAAGGCCCTTTCGTAAAAAGAAAGGGCTTTACTATTTTTTTAAGAATAAAAGGAAATTAAATAGTTTGGTCGAATTTGTATATAGCATGTTCTTTTCCATCATTATTCTCTTCATTAGGAAATTAAATGAAAATATGGTACGATTCAATTGTCTTATGGAGACACTATTTTTTGGGTAAAAAGGGTGGTGAATAGGTGGCATTAACTTTTTATTGGTACCCAAAGTGTGGTACATGCCGAAAAGCAAAGAAATGGCTCGATGATCATCAGCTATCCTATAAGGAAATACATATTGTTGAAACCCCGCCTTCACGTGATCAACTTCAAGAATTTTATCAACATAGCGGCCTTCCACTAAGTAAATTTTTTAACACTAGCGGCCAAAAGTATCGTGAATTGGGGTTAAAGGATAAAATAAAGTCGTCTTCTGATGATGAATTGTTAGATTTACTGGCTTCTAATGGGATGTTAATGAAAAGGCCCATTTTAACAGATGGTCAGAAGGTTACAGTTGGTTTCAAGGAAGAAGAATTTGAACTAGCGTGGTCTAAAATTTAAATATAAATAACGGAGGGAATTTAAAATGACTACACCAAAGGATTTACGTTATACCGAGGAGCACGAATGGGTAAAGGTTGAAGGCGAAAACGTACGTGTTGGGATTACTGACTTTGCTCAACATGAATTAGGAGATATTGTTTTCGTTGAACTTCCTGAAGTTGGGGACGAAATAACAGCTGATGAGCCATTTGGCAGTGTTGAATCAGTTAAAACTGTTTCTGAACTTTATGCTCCAATTAGTGGCAAGGTAGTTGAAATCAACGAAGAGCTAAGTGATAATCCTGAATTTGTAAACGAATCTCCATACGAAAAAGCTTGGATGATTGTTATTGAACCTTCTGACAGTAGTGAAGTTGACAAACTTATGACTTCAGAACAATATGATGAAATGATTAAAGAAGATTAAAAAATGTAATTCTACCATTTCAAGCGTTTTCAAAACGCTTGTTTTTTTTGTGTAATGAAATGGATTAATTTCTATAAAGTGGTCCAAAATAAAAAATAGTTCAAAGTTGCCATTTTTTAATAGTTTTTTAAAACTTGTCCCTTACACTTAAAATTATTTCTTAAAATAAAGGAGGAAAATCAGTGTTTACTGAAGTATTTTCACATATTCATCCAATTATGGTTCACTTTCCTATTGCCATCATATTTATTGCTACTATTTATGATCTTATCATGGCAATTACGAAACGAAAATTTTCACCAAAAAAGGGATTATGGTTATGGGTTTTGGCCTTTTTAAGTGCATGGGTTGCCGTTTTGACAGGTCCTGATGAAGATGCGCGTGGAAATACAAATATATTCCATACACATGAAAATCTTGCACACATAACGACTATTTTATCTTTATTGGTTTTAGCTGTACGAATCTTTTTTATGGTAAAAAAGAAAGATTTCCTGCGTTTTTCGCTTGTAATCTATTGTGTTGTTTCACTGATTTGTTTAGGTGGTGTATTGGCAACAGGATATTATGGTGGAAAAATGGTTTATGATCAAGGTGTAGGCGTAAAGATGAGCGGTAAATACGTAAATCCACCAAAACAAGGGAAATTCGATCAAGGGGATTAAAAAGTAATAAAACCCTCTCCTTCATTACCAACACTTAATGCTTCCATTCGGAATATGTTAACATTAAGACGAAGACATATTTAATAGGTGATAGTATATGGCAGAAGTTTTGATTGAAAAGGTAATCATTGTTGAGGGGACATCAGATAAGAAAAAGGTAAAGAGTATTATTAAGGAACCCGTGGAAATAGTCTGTACGAACGGGACGATTAGTATAACGAAACTTGATGAATTAATTGAGTCGCTCGAGGATAAAGAGGTATACGTTTTGGTTGATGCGGATGAAGCTGGGGAAAAGCTGCGTAAGCAATTTAAGAGAGAGCTTCCAGAGGCAGAACATTTATATATTGATAAAATGTACCGGGAAGTGGCAACTGCTCCTGAACAACATTTGGCGACTGTTCTTTTGGCGGCAAATATCGATGTGTATACCGAGTATTTGGAAATGGGCTGACTTGAATTATGATTGATATGACTAATAAGGATTTAAACTCGCTCATAAAAAACAATCCCACTCTCCTTGTTTATTTTTACACTCCATTGTGTGGAACATGCCAAATTGCCTCTAAAATGCTTCGAGTAGTTGAACATTTGACAAAGCTTCAAATAGGGATGATTAACGCAAATTTCGCACCAGATATAGCAAGGCATTTTAAAATTGAAAGCGTACCATGTCTCTTGTTTTTAGAAAACGGAGAGAAAGTCGATGAAATCTATGCTTTCCACTCGGTGCCTTATTTGCTAGAAAAAATGAAGGTGCTGGAAAATCAAAAACCGTAAGGACCAATTCATTAGAGTTGGTCTTTTTTTTATATTGATCAAATTTTCGTTATTTACAAAAAAAACCTTCATGTATTATGCTATTTAGGGATACGAAATATTTTGAGGAGCGAGAATAATGGCATACATTCATGAATGGGCTGGGCAAATTCGAGCATATAACCGCAATGTTAAACTTAGTTTTCTTTTAAATATAGTAACCCAAATTGGATTAGGGATGTTTATGGTTATTTACAATTTTTATATTCGGAGGCTTGGTTATTCAGATTCAGTAAACGGCAAGGTGATTTCTATGGGGTCTTTAGCAACTGCAATTGCCTTAGTACCAGCTGGTCTTGTCAGTGATCGTTTAGGAAGAAAAAAGATTATTTTCATTGGAATTTTATTATCAGGCTTTATATTAGTGTCACGCAGCATTTTTTCAGAACAACATTTATTGGTAACAACTGCTTTTATCGGTGGGCTTGTAATGGCTTTTATTCAAGTATCAAGTTTACCTTGGCTTGCAGAGAATTCAACACCAGAGCAAAGGGTACATTTGTTTAGTTTGTATTATGCCATGATGACAGCTGCAAGTGTCGTAGGCAACTTGCTTGGTGGTGTTTTAACAGATTTATTTTCACTGTTTACAAGTGAATTGGGCAGTATTCGTATAACTCTTTTGATTGGTTCGTTTATTTTCCTTTTTGGTACAATTCCTGCTGCAAAATTTCATGAGAATACAAAGAAAAGTGGCAAAGGAAAAAAGAACAAACTAAGTAGAAAATGGAATTGGAAGGATGAAGGGCTAAAAATTATTATATTATTTGCGATAGCTAATATATTAATAGGCTTTGGTTCAGGTCTTGTCATTCCTTATTTAAACCTCTATTTTGCTGACCGCTTTTATGCCTCAACATCATCTATTGGTATTATTATTTCCCTTGGGCAGGCTGCAACAGCGGTAGCCATGTTTATTGGACCATTTTTTGTCAATAAGGTCGGGGAAGTAAAGGCTGTTGTTCTCCTACAATTATTTTCATTACCATTTCTTTTGTTAACAGCCTATACAAAATTTTTATGGGTTGCAGTCCTTGGATTTCTTTTCCGCCAAGCTTTAATGAATGCAGGTAATCCAATTCAAATGTCTTTAATGATGGCAAAAGTAAACGATTCCATGAAGGGGCTAGCTAATTCAATCAGCCAGATGATTTTTAATTTAGGCTGGGCAATTATGGGGCCAGTATCTACAGGTATTGTTGTTAAGTACGGATCTTACTGGGGATATTCTTATGTTTTTTCAATTACTGCAACACTTTATTTTATAGGTTCTATTTATTTTTATATTTTTTTTAAGGGTTTTTCTATCTCCAAAAGGAAAAGTCCATCAGATAAAACGGTCTAGTTTGACATATTTCTTAGGAAATGATTGAAAATGTCGAATAAATAGTAAAGGGATTTTTATTTATATAGGGAATATGTTTTGTATGAAAAAAGGGGCGTAGCTCCAATGTGAACAAGTTTCCATGGCTGATGGTGTTGTTTGAACCATGGAAGGTTTTGTAGAACGTAGACCGGAGTGGTAAACAATGATTGAAAGTGCGAATGCTTTCCTTAGAAGTGTAAATGAAAAAGCCCATCTTTTACAATTATTTAATAAAATTAATTTTCTTAAGATTAGCCTTGTTTCAGAGAATGAAAACGTGTATTTTGCATTAACAAACGGAAAAATTGAACTGCTCAACAGCAATATTGAACATGTAAGTAGCTATGAAATAACAGGTGATTTACAAGCAATTATAGATTTGCTTGAAGGGAAGGAAAAACTAAGATCATTGATTCTAAGTGGGAGGCTTGAAACTTCTGCATCTTTTCGAACAACATTATTATTAGAATCACTTTTCTTTCTTGCAAAGGCAGAGAAAATAATCTCATAAAATAAATGAATAAATATATTGACTAGAAAAAAACTATAATGTAGAATTATTTTAAATATTCAACCAATATTGACAATTCCATAAATTCTTATCAAGAGTGGCGGAGGGACTGGCCCAATGATGCCCGGCAACCGGTTTTAAAACACGGTGCTAATTCCAGCAGAGCTTTGCTCTGAAAGATAAGAAGAGAGAACCCCTCTTCTTATCAAGAGGGTTTTTCTTTTTATGGGCTAATAAGAAAGTATAAATGCAACTAGGCAATCGCCTGTGCTAAAGCTTGGCGCTAGCCAAGTTTTCTTTATACAAAGAGGAGGGAAAAATAATGGCGGAAAAAAAATATCGTTTTGAAACATTAAGTGTTCATGGTGGCCTCACACCAGATCCAATTACTGGTGCTCGTGCAGTTCCAATTTATCAAAACAACGCATATCAATTTAAAAATACAGAGCATGCCGCAAATCTTTTTGCCTTAAAGGAACCAGGCTATATCTACACACGGATTCATAATCCAACTGTAACCGTTTTTGAAGAAAGGGTAGCATTGTTAGAGGGTGGGGTTGGCTCACTGGCAGTTGCAAGTGGGATGGCAGCCATTACTTTGGCTATCTTAAATATTGCTGAAGCAGGAGATGAAATTGTCGCAGGATCAAATCTTTATGGGGGCACTTTTAACTTATTTGCTGTTACCCTTCCAAAGTATGGGATAAAAGTAAAGTTTGTTGATCCGGAAAATCCAGAAAACTTCCGTGCTGCTATTTCAGAAAACACAAAGGCTGTTTTTGCTGAAACTATTGGTAATCCAAGTCTTAGAATACTAGATATTGAAAAAGTAGCTGAAATTTCTCATGAGGCTGGAGTCCCTTTACTTGTTGATAATACGTTTGCTACGCCATACTTATGTAGGCCAATTGAGTATGGGGCTGATATCGTCATTCACTCTGCAACGAAGTGGTTACTCGGAAATGGAACGACAATGGGTGGGGTCATTGTAGATGGAGGACATTTTGATTGGAATTCACCGAAGTTTCCAGGCTTTACACAGCCAGATGCAAGTTATCATGATATTGTTTATGCAGAAGCTATTGGTGCGGCTGCTTATATTGTAAAGGCTAGAGTCCAGCTTTTACGTGACCTTGGTCCAGCACTTAGTCCTCAAAATGCTTTCCAATTTACACTTGGGCTTGAAACCTTACATGTTCGAATGAAGGAGCATGTTGCTAATACAAAAGAAATTGTGGACTATCTTGAAAATCACCCAGTTGTTGAATGGATTTCATATCCTGGGCATGCTTCACACCCGGATGTAGAGTTAGCTAAGAAATACTTGCCAAAAGGGGCCGGGTCAATGGTTGTCTTTGGAATTAAGGGTGGAAGAGAAGCGGGTGCAAAATTAATTAATTCTTTAACTTTATGGGCACATGTAGCAAATGTTGGGGATGCAAAAAGTTTAATTATTCATCCTGCAAGTACAACACATCAACAATTAGATGATGAAGGATTAAAAGCATCTGGTGTAACGGAGGACTTAATTCGTCTATCAATTGGTATTGAAAATGTTGAGGATCTCATCGAAGATTTGGAGCAGGCAATAGAGTCAGCAACCGGATTAACTTCTGTAAAAGCAAGTGTATAAAATTTTACCAAAATCTTTTAATACAATTTTATTGACACCTTATTTTATCCATGTTACGATAAATTTTGTAATTTAAAAAACAATTTGACTATTTAAAGTGTTAATTGAATATAGGATTTGATAGCTCTTATCAAGAGAGGTGGAGGGATGTGCCCTATGAAGCCCGGCAACCGTCAATTTATTGAAATGGTGCCAATTCACACAAAGCATTTGCTTTGGGAGATGGGAGAAAGGATTATATTGTTATGCCTTTCTGCCTTTTTGCAGAAAGGCTTTTTGATGTGTGCCAGGCATGGCAACTATCTAGGTGGTGAAAGTCCACTGTGGGGGTACACATCAGCCAACCACTAAGGAAGCGCAAGGTACTTGTCGTGAGATAAGGGCTGGAGGAAGCGTGA
>JAUZPL010000066.1 GCA_030705955.1 Bacillota bacterium
GCGACGAGGAGGCTCCCGTTCCGCCCGCGGAAAGCGAGCGTCTGGAGCGGAAATCAACTTGCCCGTTTATGAAGTTTTGCCTTTTTTGTCCAAAATAAAAAAGATTGCCGAGAAAAAATACCCCTTTCTCGACAATCTGAGTAAGGAGAATCCTTACTCTTTTTCACTTTCCAGCGCCTCTAATATGGCTTTTGCAACACCGCTATTTTCGTTTGTATCGGTGACAAATTTACATTGCTGTTTAATTTCTTCACTGGCATTTCCCATGGCAACTGGTCTCCCGACCCGTTTAAACATAGAAACATCATTAAAATTATCACCAATAGCCATCGTTTCTGATAATAATATTCCTTTTTCCCTAACAAATGCTTCAAGGGCAATTCCCTTTTGAGCACTTTTATAGGTTATTTCCAGGTTTTCATGCCCTGAAGAACTAACCTCAATTTCTTCCATTCCTTCAAGATGATGTTTTACTACATCAAGTCTCTCCTTATCATATGAAAAGGCAAGAAACTTATATATATGAATGCTTTCATCCACAAATACTTCCTCATAATTTTCTATGAGGTGAATGGCTTCAGCTCTTTCTTCAGCATATTTAACTGCTTCATCGTAAATAGCTGACTTACTGGCACTCATGACAATATCAATAATAATGGAAATAGATTTCTCCTTATCCGTCGAGTATTTCCCTTTATTTGTATATACTTCAAAATATACTTCATTCTCCACTAATTTTGATGCTGCCTCTCTTGCATCTTCTTTGTTCAAAGGAGTTGAGGAAATAACCTTGCCCTCTTTTGACCGTACCTCTGCACCATTTACACATATGACTGGACACTTTATAGCAGCTTCTTCCAAAAGATAGATTGCCTCATCGTAGGACCTTCCTGTTGCAATGACAACCTCAATACCTTTTGACTGTGCCAATAAAATAGCCTTTTTATTTTCCTCCGTAATACCACCTGAGGTCGAATTTAATAGTGTTCCATCCATATCTGATGCAATGCATTTAATCATGTTGTCCACCTTCTCTTTTTATTCACCTTTGCATTTTAACATGATAAACGTTCATTTGCTTATTTGAGTGCTTGCACAAAGGTAGTATGTTTCATCCATACGAACTTATTATGATATAATTTCGATCTTTTCTATCTTCCCACTATGTATAAATTAGGAAAATGGTAACAAAATAATACTAATTTTCCAAATAGGAGGTGTACAAGAGTGACGAAGAAATTTAATAAAGGCAGTAAAAATCAAAATTCGCCAACTGCCAATACTAATACTGAATTTTCTACTGAGTTTGCCAGTGGAGACAATAGCAAAGGCAACAACCGAAATAAAAGTCAAAAAGGCAAAAAAAATAAATGAAATAAAAAGGGTACTAGAATTCATTCTGGTACCCTTCCAGACTGTAGACAAACTCGAAGAATTCGAGTTTGCCTACAGTCTATTTTCTTTTTAAAATTGAAATAAGTAAATAGTGAAGGTTGATTTCCGCTGCGGGTGGCGCTTTCCGCGGGCGTGGCTTGAGCCTCCTCCTACGCTACGCTCCGTGCGGGGTCTCAAGTCTCACGCTTTTCCCGCTGGAGTCGCCACCCTCCGCTCCAATCAACTAAACTAGTTTAACACTTTCTATAAATTCTCTTTGAGGTGACGTACCTATGATGACGAAAAATCAATTCCATGAACGCGAACAATTTGAAATGTTGACGATTGATAAATTAGTCCCCGAAGACCATTTAGTTCGTAAGATTGAATCAGCCATTGATTTTTCGTTCATCTATCCTTTAGTTGAAAATCTTTATTCAGGTTTAGGTCGTCCAAGTTTTGATCCAGTTGTTTTATTTAAAATGACATTCATACAATACATATTTGGGATACGTTCCATGCGTCAAACCATAAAAGAAATTGAAACAAACATGGCATATTGTTGAAAAGGTAATCAAAAAGGTAAAAAGGCCACTCGCTGTCGCAGCTGATGCAGCCTATAAAACACCGGCAATCACAAACTTTTTGTTAGAGAATCAGATGCTTCCTGTCCTTCCTTACACACGTCCAAAAACAAAAGATGGATTCTTTCGAAAGCATGATTATGTGTACGATGAGTATTACGATTGCTATCTCTGCCCGCAAGGGGAGGTACTAAAGTACTCAACTACAACGAAGGAAGGGTACCGGCAGTATAAATCGAATCCCGCTACTTGTGAAGGATGCCCATTTCTTTCACAATGCACAGAAAGTAAAAGTCACCAGAAACTCATTCAGCGACATATCTGGGAAGCCAACATGGAAGAGGCAGAACATTTACGCCACTCATATGAGATTAAACAAATATACGCAAAACGCAAGGAAACGATTGAACGTGTCTTTGCCGATGCAAAGGAAAAGCATGGAATGCGTTGGACAACCCTAAGAGGGCTTAAAAAATTGTCCATGCAGGCGATGCTTACTTTTGCTGCTATGAATTTGAAGAAACTGGAAACTTGGACATGGCAATTTGCTTGAGGAAGACTCAAAAAGCTTTCATATTGGGCTTTCGAGTCAATTAATAGAAGGATACTGGTTGATTGGAGCGGAAGGTGCTTGACTCCTTGGGGATTAGCGTACAGCCGAGACCCCGCAGGAGCTTGCGACGAGGAGGCTTGGCGAACGTCCCCAGGAAAGCAAGCACCTGAAGCGGAAATCAACCTTTTCTCCTACAATACCTATTAAAAATGACAAAAGGCATCGGGAACGAGCTCTCGATGCCTTTTGTTGACAATCTGAAAGGGTACTAGAATTCATTCTGGTACCCTTCGATTTATTATGTTATGGCTTTAAACAAATGTCCGTATCTCTTCGGCAATTTTTTCTTGGATTCTTTCTACAATAGAAAAATCCATTGCGGAAACGTAAAATGTTTCAAGTTCGTCATGTAGTTCTTTTGCCTTCGCTAAATAGGTCGTTGCTTCAGCCATTTTACTTTTATATTTATCCGTAATTTTACTTAGCATATCTGCAAAGATTTCATCCGTTCCGGGTGTGATCAATAATTGATACATATCTATAATTTCATCACTATCCCGACTTGGGTAATATTCATGTGGTGCTGTACTATCAAATACAGCAAGACCAAGCTCTCTGAATACCACCATGTCTAAACTATTAGGGTCAAATCCGCAATGATATATTTCCACATCCAGCCCCTTTTGTTCTGCAGCAGCGGCTAGTTTTTTTAACATCGTTGATTTTCCAGATCCAGGGCGACCTTTTATAAAATATCTTTTTGGAATATCTTCGGTTAAATTTGGGATAAAATCAACTGCTCCTTTTGGTGTAGCCGCACCGAAGAACCGGTGACGGATATCTGCTTTTTTATTTAGCTGCATTTTCCCAAAGAATTTTTCAATTAGCTTTGTTGTCAATTGATCGGCTTTCCTGAAATCCATACTACCAATATAGATTTTTTCCCAATCATCATGAATCTCCAGTGCTTCCTTAAAAAGATCATATGCATGTTGAAAACATTCACTTATTCTACTTGTAAGGCTCTGTATTTCTTCCTTATGAAGTCTAAGGGCCTCTTTGTCCCATGCAGCACCAAGGTTTACATATTCCTCAATTGCCCCTGGTGCTTTTGGTTCAACCACATGCGGAGCTGTTCCATCTACAATTCCTACTTTTAATGCCTGTATAATAACCCCATCGATGGAATTATTATCGGAAGAGCAATGTAAGAATTCAATGTTAAACCCCTTTTCAACCCATTCATTTCCAATCTTTTTCATAAGTGAAGATTTTCCTGTCCCTGGTCCACCTTTTAAAATAAATAACCGTTCAAGCCCCTGCAAATTAGATTCATAAAAGCTATGAAAACCTTTTGCCGTATTTCCACCGGCATAATAATTTTTAATTTTCCCAGCCACTTTCAACACTCCCTTTTCGTGACATAGAATTTTTCCCTACATATAAATGTTATGCAGAATCACGCTATAGGTGAATGCCTAGAAAATTAATTATTTCGTAATATCTTCAAAACTTGCACCTGTCATTTCCCTTAAGTGAGTAGGATTCAGTACAATTTGAATACCCATTTTCCCACCGCTTACTACTATAGCACTAAGTTGTTGGCTACTTTGATCAAGGAAGGTTTTATACTCCTTCTTCATTCCGATAGGGGAGCACCCGCCTCTAATATAGCCCGTCCATTTTTGAATATCTTTCACAGCCACCATCTCTATCTTTTTTTCACCCGCTACTTTTGCTGCTTTTTTTAAATCCAGTTCCTCTTCTACTGGAATAACAAAGACAAAAATGATTTTACTTGCTCCTTGAGCCACTAATGTTTTATATACTTCTTTTGGGTTTCGGTTTATTTTCCCTGCAACTGAAATCCCATCAATTTTTCCATCTTGATGATCATATGTGAGCATTTCATATGGAATCTTCTTGGCATCTAAAATCCGCATTGCGTTTGTTTTTACTTGTGCCATCCATCTCAACCTTCCTACTAAAATTAACTTCTTCCTACCATTAATACACTAAATAACCACGGAATTGTCAATTGTTTGTCACTCTATATTTGGGCCCGTATAGTAAACTAAACATGTAATTGGAAGTTTTATCCTTTATTACCCTTTAAGGGTTTTTTATATTGTTATACTTGTGAATTATTTCACAAAAATACTTTCCAAGAAATGAAGGTGTTCTTGTATGATGAAATACGATTTAGTTCTTTTACATGCACCAAGTGTTTATGACTTTAGGAAAAATTCCTTACTTGCGGGTCCAATAAGTGACGTTGTGCCTTCATCACCAGTATTTGAAATGTACCCTATCGGAATCACCAGTATTGCTGATTATCTTGAAAGATACGGCCTAAGGGTAAAAATTATCAACATTGCAAACAGAATGTTAATGAATTCCAATTTTGATGTAGAAAAGAAATTGCGCAATCTAAAAACAAAAGCATTTGGAATTGATCTCCATTGGCTTCCACACGCTCATGGGAGCATTGAATTGGCCAAAATTGTGAAAAGGCTTCATCCCAAAACCCCTATTATATTTGGTGGATTATCTGCTACGTACTATCATAAGGAATTGATTCAATACCCCTTCATCGATTTTGTTATGAGAGGGGATTCAACTGAAAAATTAATGTTATTGCTTATGAATAAAATTGAGTTTGAAAATTCCCATTATGAGGATATCCCAAACTTAACATGGAAAAAGGGGGATGAAGTGGGGTATAACCCTATTACCTACATTCCTGTAGATTTAGATGAATTCGATGTTCCAGGCTATAGATATACCATTCGGTCTGTATTTAAGTACCGGAATTTTCTAGACCCACTTCCCTATAATGGTTGGCTTCAGTACCCAAACACTGCCCTTCTAACAGCTAGAGGCTGCACACAAGGATGCCTTATTTGCGGCGGCTCAAGAGAAGCGTATGAACAAAATTGTCATCGTAAGGGTATTGCCCTTAGATCTCCTGCCAAACTTGTTAGTGACATTCAATTTATTCAACGTTTCAGCCGTGCCCCTATTTTTATCCTACATGATATTCGTCAAGGCGGACCTGAATATGTAAGGGAGTTTTTCCAGCTTTTAAAAAAAATAAAATTAAAAAATGAAATTGTCTTTGAGTTATTTCAATTCGCTGATGAAGGCTTCTTTAAAGAATTAAGTGAAGCCGTTCCAAATTACAGTATTGAAATTACCTTGGAGACACATGACGAAAAGTTAAGACACATGAATGGAAAGTTTCATTGTTCCAATCAAAAAGTGATCGATACATTAAACTTTGCTTTGAAAAATGGGTGTAAAAAAATTGATTTATTTTTTATGGTAGGGATCCCAGGGCAAACATATAAAAGTGCTTTAGAAAATATTGATTTCTGTGAAACAATCCATCTTGCTTGTCAACAAGATACAAGGGTCTGTTACTTTGTTGCTCCTCTTGCGCCATTTCTTGACCCTGCAAGTCCTGCATTTGAAAATCCAGATCTTTATGGATACAAGAAACTTTGCCATACTCTTGAAGATCATAGAAAGGCCATAACTCAACCTTCTTGGAAGCATATGTTAAGTTACGAAACGAAAGAACTGAGCCGTGATGGGATTGTAAAGGCTACATATGATGCTGCAAAATTATTGAATCATTTTAAATTAAAATATTCTCTAATTGACAACGAGGCCTTTTGTGACATTGAGGAAAAGATAAAGAAGTCTATTGACTATATTGATCGAATAGACTGGCTTCTTGCTCTTCCGGATGAACAACAGCCTACTGAACTTTCCAAAATTAAAAAGGAAATTAATGAGTTAAATCGTTATAGTATTTGTGGGAAAAATGAATTAAAATGGGAGGTTAAGAACAATTATGCAAATGTCTTTTCCCTTGCTTTAGTTGGTTTAGAGCAACTATATGAAGAATATTCTATAAAGATTAAAAGACAATTTAGTCGAACAAAAAGTCGAGAACAAATAAAATTAAATCTTTAGGTAAAAGTTTAAGATAAAAAGGGTCTGACCCCCAAAAACGGGTCTGACCCTTCAACAGTCGTTAATGACCGCCTAAATATGCAGTTCTAATTTGATCACTTTGGTTAAGCTCATCTGATGTTCCATCTAAAACAATTCTTCCTGTTTCAATAACGTAGGCACGATCGGCTACTGATAAGGCCATATTTGCATTTTGTTCAACCAATAGAATGGTTGTTCCAGTGTCATTAATCTCTTGAATGATTCGGAAAATGGTTTTAACTAGTAATGGTGCCAAGCCCATCGATGGTTCATCCAATAACAAAAGCCTTGGCCTTGCCATTAATGCCCTCCCCATTGCAAGCATTTGCTGTTCTCCACCGGACAATGTTCCTGCCTGCTGTTTTCTGCGCTCTTGAAGGCGTGGGAATAAATTATAAACCTTTTCGAAGTCTTCGCGAATTCCTTTTGTATCTTTCCTTAAAAAGGCGCCAAGCTCTAAGTTTTCCTCAACTGTCATATTAGCAAACACTCGGCGTCCCTCTGGCACTTGAGAAACTCCCTTTTTTACAATAGACTGAGCAACTTTTCCAGCAATATTTTGTCCTTCAAATAATATTTCTCCATCTTTTGGTTTAATTAATCCCGAAATGGTTTTTAATAGAGTACTTTTCCCAGCACCATTAGCGCCAATTAGGGTAACAATTTCACCTTCATTAATTTCTAGAGACACCCCTTTAAGTGCTTGGATGTTTCCATAATATACGTTAAGGTTTTGAATGTTTAACATTATGAAACCTCCTCTCCAAGGTATGCTTCGATAACCTTAGGATTGTTGCGGATCTCGTTTGGAGTTCCTTCAGCAATCATTTGCCCATGGTCAAGAACATAAATCCTCTCACAAACTCCCATTACTAGAAGCATGTCATGTTCAATTAGGAGAATAGTTAAAGAAAATCTTTCCCTTATAAACGAAATAAGATTCATTAGTTCATGTGTTTCTTGAGGATTCATACCAGCAGCTGGCTCATCAAGCAGAAGCAGCTTCGGGTTGGCTGCCAAAGCCCTTGCAATTTCCAAACGGCGCTGCTGACCATATGGGAGGTTCTTAGCTTTTTCATGCGAAAATTTTTCTAGATTAAAAATCTTTAAAAACTCAATGGCCTTTTCTTCCATTTCCTTCTCACCTTTGAAATGTGAAGGAAGACGTAAAATTGAGCTTAGCATAGAATGCTTGGAAAGAGAATGATAGGCAACCTTCACATTATCAAGAACAGATAATTCACTGAATAAGCGAATGTTTTGAAATGTACGGCTAATCCCTTTTCTAGTAATTTTATACGGTGGGAGCCCATTTAATTTTCCTCCATCCAAGGAAATAGAGCCCTCTGTCGGCACGTATACGCCTGTTAATAGATTAAAGAAGGTGGTTTTTCCAGCTCCATTGGGTCCAATTAGACCAACCAGCTCTCCTTGCTTTAACTCTAAATTTACATCTGAAACGGCTTTTAATCCGCCAAACCGGATTCCGGCATTCTCAACTTTAAGCAACGGTGTGTTTGCTTTCATCCTGAACTCCTCCTTTAACGGATTTACGGCCTTTAAACAAGGATGTTATTTCCTTTGTCCCCATCAATCCCTGCGGACGGTAGAGCATCATGACAATTAACACTAGGCTATAAATGATCATTCTTGTTTCTGGATAATCCTGAAGATAGGTAGAAATAATGGTTAATAAAATAGCAGCAATAACTGCCCCTGACATACTTCCAAGACCGCCAAGAACAACAAAAATAAGAATATCAAAGGACTTCAAAAAGCCGAAGTTTGTTGGCTGGATAATATAAAAGTTATGGGCATAAAGGGTACCAGCAATTCCGGCAAAAAAGGCCCCAATAGCAAACGCAGTAACCTTATAGTAGGTTGTGTTTATTCCCATTGCATCTGCTGCAATTTCATTCTCTCTTATTGAAATACATGCGCGTCCATGGGTTGAATTTGTGAAGTTTACAATCACTAAAATGGAAAATATCACACAGCCAATAAGCCAAGGCCATGTTGTTAAGTGGGAAACCTGCATTCCGCTTGCTCCACCAACATAATTTATATTTAGGAATATAATTCTGACAATTTCTCCAAATCCTAGTGTGGCAATGGCAAGGTAATCACCTTTTAAACGAAGACTTGGAATCCCAATGATTAAACCCGCAACCGCAGCAGCTAAGCCTCCAACCAATAAGGCAAGACCAAATGGGAGTTGAAGTTTCATTGTGATAATTGCAGAGGCATATGCACCAACTGCTAGAAAGCCAGCATGACCAATGGAAAATTGCCCAGTAATACCAATAATTAAATGCAGACTTACTGCTAAAATAATATTTATGCCAATTAAGAATAAAGTGTTTACATAAAAGGCATTTAACTGCCCACCATTAATTAAAAGTTGGACAACTACTGAAAAAACAATGGCCAATACGATAGAGGCCCAAAACCCTTTAGCCTGTTTTACTATACTCATCGTTTTAGCCCCCCTACACTTTTTCCCTAACGTTTTTACCAAACAGACCGGATGGGCGGAAAATTAAAATAAGAATAAGGACAATAAATGCCACACCATCACGCCACAAAGAATATCCTAGTGCACTCACAAGGGCCTCAATAACGCCTAGAACCAACCCGCCTACCATTGCACCTGGAATAATACCGATTCCTCCTAATACGGCTGCAACGAATGCCTTAAGTCCCGGAATAATTCCCATTAAAGGATCAATACTTGTATAGTACATCCCAAAAATAACTCCAGCTGCACCAGCAAGTGCAGAACCAATTGCAAAAGTCGCTGAGATTGTATTGTCTACATTAATTCCCATTAATCTTGCAGCATCCATGTCATGGGAAACAGCACGCATTGCTTTTCCTATTTTTGTTTTATGAACAATAAATTGCAAGCATACCATTAACAAAACAGAAACACCTAAAATGAAAAGTGACTGACTGCTCACTTCAACTCCAAAAAATTTAATTGTAACATCTGGAATAACATTGCCTGGATATGCTTCTATTTGAGCACCTCTAATATAAATGGTTCCATATTCAATTAATAGTGAAACACCAATTGCCGTAATTAGAGCAGCAATTCTTGTTGCATTCCGTAAAGGTTTATACGCTATACGTTCGATCACAACACCAAAAATTGCACATGCAACCATTGAAATCAGTAGTGCCAGAAAAAAATTTAAGTGAAAAACAGAAATAGAATAAAATCCTATAAATGCACCAACCATGAAGACATCTCCATGGGCAAAGTTAATTAATTTTACGATACCATACACCATTGTATAACCAAGAGCAATTAGTGCATATATACTGCCAAGGGAAATCCCATTGATCAATTGCTGTACAAACTCCATACTACACTCTCCTTTTGAAAGGACCTATTTAAGATCATGCACATCCTGTGCTTCTAAGATGACCGTTCATAATCCTCAAATATATTTACGTATAAAGTAGAATAGGGAGGCAATCCTCCTCCCTATTCAATTCATACTCTATTTTTTTATGGATTTACTTTTGTTTTAAATACCTGCTGACCATCTTTATATTCAAGGATTACAGCAGATTTAATTGGATCATGATTTTTATCCAGTTTTAATTTTCCTGAAACAAGTTGTAAACCATTTGTTTTTGCTAGAGCTTCTTTAATTTTAACCGAGTCTGCACTTCCAGCACGCTTAATGGCATCTGCAAGGAAGTATGCTGTATCATAGCCAAGTGCATTGAAAGCATCTGGAGACTTTCCATTATACTTATCTTTAAATGCCTTAACAAAATCTTGCACCTTCTGATCAGAGTCACTAGAAGAATAGTGGTTCGTAATGTAAGTATTATTTAGTGCTGCTGCACCGCCGATTTCAACAAGTTTTGGAGAATCCTAGCCATCTCCGCCCATGAATGGAACATTTAAGCCAAGTTCTCTTGCCTGTTTAAGAATTAAACCTACTTCTTGGTAATAACCTGGTAGGAATACAAACTCAGGATTTGCCGCCTTGATACGAGTTAATGTTGCACGGAAGTCTGTATCTTTTGCGACATATGCTTCTTCTGAAACAATGGATCCTCCATTTTTCTTAAATGCCTTTTTAAATGATGCCGCAAGTCCCTTTGCATAGTCACTTGAGCTATCGATAAGGACTGCCGCAGTCTTAACGTTCAATGTATTTGAAGCAAAGTTAGCAGCGACTGTTCCTTGGAATGGGTCAATAAAGCAGGTACGGAAAACGAAGTCATTTAACTTACCATTTTGTACTGTTACAGCTGGATTTGTTCCAGTTGGTGTAATTAAAGGAACTTTATTTTCTTGTGCAATTTGAACTTGAGCTAAAGTATTTGTACTGGTTGCTGCACCGATAATAGCAGCAACTTTATCCTGGCTGACAAGCTTAATCGCACCACTTGTTGCCTCTCCTGCATCTGATTTATTATCAACTTTAACAAGTTCAAGCTTCTTTCCGATAACACCTTTTTTATTGATCTCATCAAATGCAAGCTGCAATCCTTCTGCAATCGATTGTCCATAGGAAGCAACACCACCAGATAATTCAAGGTCAGCTCCAATTTTAATCGTACCGCCGCTTTTTCCATCCCCACTAGTGCTTGAGGAACATCCTGCTATAACTCCTGCTGTAACCAAAAGTGATACAAAGATACTTGCCAATTTTCTTTTTCTCATACTATACCCCCTGAAAATAATTTTTTCCGATTGTTTCCAATAAAAATAATATTCTGAAAACATTGTACATAATAATTTCACATTCGTCTAGTCCTATTACAAATTATTTTGAGATAATTTCAAAAATTTATAGAAATCAATATATACAGGTTATTTATCTTCATTTTTTTAAAAAATATTTAGTTAGGGATACTAAATTTCCCTAACTAAATATTTTATATAAAAAGGGGCTCCTTGATTTGGAGTCCCTTAAAAAGTTATACTAATTCTTTCTTTTTCGTTTCCTTTCCCAAAAACAAAACAGCAAAAGCACCCATTAAAATAGAGATGCAGAAGATGGTAAAAATCATAGAAATGGGTGTTTTTTGTGTAACTAAATAACCAACCAACAGTGGACCGAAAACTCCCCCTAAACGTCCAAAGGAAGCAGCCATACCCGCTCCAGTTCCACGAATTGAGGTAGGGTAGTGTTCTGGAGTGTAAGCGTAAAGACCTCCCCAAGCACCTAAATTAAAAAATGATAACATCATGCCGGATGCTAGTAAAAGTGGTGTTGATTCAGCTGTACCAAATAAATATGCACTAAGTGCGGTACCTATCAAGTACACAACCAATACAAACTTACGCCCAAACTTTTCAATAAACCATGCAGCAGTATAATAACCTGGGAGCTGTGCAAGTGTCATAATTAACACATATTCAAAGCTTTTAATTAAACTAAATCCCTTCATTTCCATTACACTTGGCAGCCATAGGAACATTCCATAATAGGAAAACACGACACAAAACCACAGAATCCAAAGCATAGCCGTTTGTCGGCTGTATTCCTTTGACCATACCTTTCTAATCGCGCAAAAAACTGATACACGTTCCTTTTCCTTAAGCGAAGTAAAACGTGGCGAGTCAGGTAAATCCATTCTTAAATACAATGTATATAGTGCTGGTAAAGCACTAATGATTAATGCAGCTTGCCAACCATACTTTGGAATAATAAAGTATGAAATTACTGCAGCAATTAGCCAGCCAAAAGCCCAGAAGCTTTCAAGCAAAACAACAATTCGGCCACGTTTTTCTTCTGAAACACTTTCCGCTACTAAAGTAGATGCAACTGGAAGCTCCCCTCCCAATCCCATGCCAATAACAAATCTTAATATAAGAAAAAGTGTCAGAGAAGTTGTTAAGGCCGCGGCACCACTTCCTAAAGAAAATAATAATAACGTAATGATAAAAACATTCTTTCTTCCCACCCGATCAGCCATTAAACCAAATAGTAAAGCGCCAACAGCCATTCCAATTGAGTTAATACTGCCAATCCAGCCCATTTGTTCTGGCGATAAGTTCCAATCTATTTTTAATGCTGCAATGATAAAGGAAAGCATTCCTACATCCATTGCATCAAACATCCAACCGGTCCCCGCTATTCCAAGTAACCTTTTGCCTGATATTTCTTTCCTTTTGCCCATTCTTACCTCCTGGTTGACAACATTCACTGCTAGATTCCCCTTTTAATTCGTTTTATATTTACAAAAATCATTTTAACAGGTGTCTTTACACTTGTCACGATATTACTTACATTCATAGTCTTTAATTTGTAAATGTCGAAAAAACCACTATAAAAAAGATAATTACAGAATTTACAGAGTTTTCTAATAAATGTATAATTACGGTGTATTTCACTAGAAAGGAGGGTATGTTCTTTTCACGGTCAAACACAAAGGGGGGATTTGTTATGGCTATGAACCAAAGTGCTTTAAAACGAAGCATTGAACCACAAACACCAATAGACTATACAAAGGATTCGGTGCAGCTTCATTTGTTGGATTTGATAAAATTATTTCCGCTAATGCTGCAGGAAATATGGCAGCACCGCTGCTTGCAGAAGCTCTAGGGGGAGAGTTTCTATTTGCTTTCATTTCAGCAGTAGCGTTTGCAACCATCCTGGCTGTTGTGGCAGGCCTCGTTCTTTCTGCGGCATCCACCTTTGCCCATGACTTTTACAGCCATATACTAAGGCATATGGCCAAGCAACTGAAAAAGAACAGGTGGTAGCTGCCAGGTGGGCGTCTATTGTGGTAGCTGCACTTTCTATCGTTCTAGCACTCTTTGCACAAAAAATGAATGTTGCCTTTCTTGTATCACCGGCCTTTGCTGTTGCTGCGAGTGCAAATCTTCCCATTATTTTATTTACGGTTTTTTGGAAGCACTTTAATACTGCAGGAGCAGTAACTGGGATGATTGTAGGCCTTTTAAGCTCTTTGATTTTAGTGGCGATTGGTCCCAACGTTTGGTCACCAGAGGAAGGCAAAACCATACTTGTGGGAACTCCACACTTTACTCTAGCAAACCCAGGTATAGTGTCCATTCCCCTTGGGTTTATTGCTTCCTATGTTGGAACCATACTATCAAGTAAAAAGGAAGATGCAAGGAAATTTGATGAAATTTTAGTAAAAGTTAATACTGGGCTATAAAGCAACATTTTGGGGGTCTTACTGCCAGCTCATCTAAAATAGAGTACTGGTGTTATACAGAACTAAAAAGAGACAAAAAAAAGATGGCCTATTCCTTGAAATAGGCTATCCTTTTTGGAAATATTAAATCTGTGAACCCTACAGTCGGGTCTTGCGCTCTAATCTAGCGCCCCTTCAATGTTTTTAAATTGATTAAAAAACATGTTGTAGTATCTTCCTTGTTTATCCATTAATTCATTATGGCTTCCTTTTTCAATAATTTCACCATAATCAATGACCATAATGGTATCGGCATCACGGATGGTATTTAATCTGTGGGCAATGATGAAACTGGTCCGTCCCTGCATTATTGAAAGAAGAGCATCTTGAATATGAAGCTCTGTCCTTGTATCAATACTGCTCGTAGCCTCATCCAAAATAAGTAATATGGGCTTTGCAAGTATTACTCTTGCAATAGCTAGAAGCTGGCGCTGTCCTTGGCTTAAATTACCGCCATTTTCTAGAATAGGCGTGTCATACTGTTTGGGAAGACGTTTGATAAAAACGTCAGCATTTGCCATCACAGCTGCCTTTTCTACTTCCTCATCAGTAGCATTTGGGTTACCGTACTTAATATTTTCCAATATTGTTCCTGAAAATAGATAAGTGTCTTGAAGAACAAAACCAAAGCATCTTCTTAAACTATCCCTTGTATAATCCCGAATGTCTCTTCCATCAATCAGGATTCGTCCGCTTGTGACATCATAAAAACGAGTTAAAAGATTCACAATCGTTGTCTTACCAGCACCCGTAGGGCCCACTAGGGCGGTACTTGAGCCCTCAGTCGATTCAAAGTTAATATTTTTTAAGATTGGTACATCTGGACGATATCCAAAGCTGACATTTTCAAAAATAACATGACCACGAGGATTCTCCAATTTCACAGCATTGGGGGCATCTTCTGGCTCTTCTGGCTCATCTACTATTTCAAAAACCCGTTCAGCTCCAGCAACACCTGATTGTAATACGTTAAAAATATTTGCCAAATCATTAAGAGGTCGAACGAATTGTCTTGAATACGTCAGAAAACTCGCTATTATACCAACTGTAATGACACTCTTTACTGCAAGAATACCTCCAAAAACGGCTACCACAGTAAAGCCAAGGTTGTTAATGACGTTCATGATCGGCATTAAAAATCCTGACCAAATTTGCGCCTTAAGGCCAACCTCACGAAGGGCAGTATTTACCTCTTCAAACTCTTCAATGGCCTTATCTTCATGATTAAAGGCCTTTACCACATTTAGTCCCGAGATGGTTTCTTCAATATGCCCATTTAGCTTTCCTAATTGAACCTGTTGATTTTTAAATAAAACGCTTGTTCTTTTGGCAATGGTCCTGGTCAAAAAGTAAACAAGCGGAACTGTAATTAAGCTGGCAATCGTTAAAAGAGGACTTAAAATTAACATCATAATTAAAGATCCTAGGATTACGATTAAGCCTGACATTAATTGGCTTGTTGATTGTGAAATGGTATTGCTCACATTATCAATATCATTAGATAAACGACTCATTAAGTCTCCATGTGCACTTCGATCGAAGAAGGCAATTGGGAGCTTTTGTAGTTTGTGAAAAAGTACACGACGTAAATTTTTTACAATTCTTTGCGAAACTCCAGCCATTAACCAGCCTTGTAAAAACGTAAGAATAGCATCTGAAAAATAGGCGGCCAAAAGGACAAGAATGGTTACCTCTAATAGGCTAAAATTGACTTTCCCTGCCTTTAAAGACATCGCATCGATGGCTTTACCAATTAGGTAGGGTGAGAGTAATGTAATGGCAGAATCCACTAAAATAAAAAGAAAGACCAAAGATAATGTTTTTCTTTCCCTCCCAAAGTAAAACCATAATCTTTTAAGAGTTCCCTTAAAATTCTTAGGCTTAACAACTGGTCCTCTACCTCTTCCAAAACCTCCCCCTGGTCTACCGGGCAATGCTACAGCAGGTGGAGCTTGATTCGTATTCCGATTTGCTTGGTTTTGCTCTTGAGTAGACATCTTACTGCACCTCCTTGCCTATTTGAGATTGGAATATTTCTTGGTATACATGGCACCCTTCTAGTAATTCATCATGTTTTCCAACACCGACAATTTCCCCATGGTCTAAAACGACAATTTTGTCAGCATCAATTACAGAAGTGATACGTTGAGCAATCAAAAGACATGTTAACCCTTTTGCATATTGTTTTAAGGACTCTTTTATTCTTGCTTCGGTTGCAACATCAACGGCACTTGTACTATCATCTAAAATTAAAATATCAGGTTTTTTTACTAGGGCCCTCGCAATGGAAATCCTTTGTTTTTGCCCACCAGAGAAATTGACTCCACCTTGACCAATTCTCGTTTGGTAGCCTTCAGGGGATACAGAAATAAAATCATGCGCTCCTGCCATAAGAGCCGCTTTTTCTACCTCTTCCATTGTGGCTTCTTCCTTGCCCCAACGAATATTTTCCACAACCGTTCCTGTAAACAAAATATTCTTTTGTGGGACAACTGCAATTCTTTCTCTTAATTTTTTTGGATTTATATTTTGAATATCTTCTCCGTTTACCTTTATTACACCAGTGGTAATATCATAAAAACGAGGAATAAGATTGACAAGTGTACTTTTTCCCGACCCTGTTGAACCAATAATTCCTACCGTTTCTCCTGACTTAATAGTTAAGGTTACATCCTTCAAGACGGCATCGCTTGTGTTTCCATCATAGGAGAAGGTTACATGTTCAAAGTCAACCCTTCCCTTTTCTCCCTCGGTCTTCCACTCATTATCCAGCCAAGTTACACAATCCACTTCTAAAAAGACATCTCCAATCCTTCCTGCAGATGCCTTTGCACGAACAAACATATTAAATACCATCGAAATCATCATGAGAGAAAAGAGAATTTGTGTCATATAGTTGGTAAATGCAATAATATGGCCCACCTGCATCTGCCCATTACTTATACCGATTCCTCCCATCCATAGGACGGCAACAATTCCTAAATTAACTGTCAGCATAATAGCAGGACTAAAAACCGACATCAATCGGATTGCCGAAATAGATTTCCTTTGGAAATTCTCATTTGCTTCATTAAATTTGTTCATTTCAAAATCAAAGCGGTTAAACGCCTTAACAACACGCACCCCGGATAAATATTCCCTCATCACACTATTCACCCGATCAAGTGCTCCTTGAACCTTTATAAAAAGAGGAAATCCTAGTTTCATATTCATGACAATAAGAATGGCAATAACAGGAACCACAATTGCAAGGACAACGGAGAGTCTTAGGTTTAAGCGTGTTGCCATAATTAAACCGCCAATTGCCAATAAAGGGGATTTTACAAAAACCCTCATCATGCCGTTAGCAAATACCTGTATTTGAGTGACATCGTTCGTCAACCTTGTAATTAATGATGCCCGGTCAAATTTATCAATGCTTTTAAATGAAAGGTTTTGAATTTTCCGAAATAAATCTGATCTTAATTCTGCACCAAAGTTTTGAGAAACAATACTTGCTAATACACTCCTTGCTGAGGCAGCGACAGCTCCTAATGCAGTAATTAAAAGCATGACTCCCCCCATCTGGTAAACATAATGAATATTTTTCTGCGCTACACCAACATCAATAATTTTTGACATAATGGTTGGCTGCATTAAGTCACATAAAGCTTCCACTGTTAAAAAAAGAACCGCTACACTAAATAACTTCCAATACTTGCCGACGTACTTTTTTAAAAACGGCATCCTGACTCCACCTTTTACTAAAGAAAAATCAACAATTGCTCTTCTATTATAATTTCCATCGAATTAATAAAACAAATTTTAACTTCTTATTTATAAAATACTATGTCAACTTACCTGTTGACTTAATTAGGAATCCTCCGATTCAACCAAAAAAACTGTATTGGAATTCTCCAAGTACAGTTTATAAATTAATTACAACTTTTTATTTTTTTCCCAAACTCATGTTTAGGAAGTGGCTGAGCTAGAAAAAACCCTTGTATAAGATCACAGCCATTCTCCCTAAGATACTCCAATTGCTGCACACTTTCTACTCCTTCTGCAACAATTCTCAAACCTAGGTTTTTCCCCAATTCAATAATGGTTTTGACAATAGCTTGATCACGAGCACTACACACCAAATCATCAATAAAGGATTTATCTATTTTAAGTATATCAAGTGGAAGGTGCTTTATTTGAGTTAAGGAAGAAAACCCTGATCCAAAGTCATCTAATGAAATTTGTACCCCAAGGCTTTTCAATTCTTGTAATACCACGGATGCTTCCATCACGTTTTGCATAATACTTTCTGTTACTTCCAATATTAAGTATTCAGGATCTAAGCCTGTCATAACAAGCGCTTCTTCCACTTGCTTACAAATATCCTTTTGTTTAAACTGGATGGCAGAAACGTTAACAGAAACAGAAATGTCCTTTAAACCTTCCTCTTGCCATCGTTTTGTTTGTTCACAGGCTGTTTTCAGCACCCATTTTCCAATCCTATTAATAAGACCTGTTTCTTCTGCAACAGGAATAAATAATCCAGGAGAAATAATTCCTTCCTTTGGGTGGTTCCAGCGAATTAGCGCTTCCATTCCAACTATTTTATTGGTTTTCAATTGAAGCTTTGGTTGGTAATAAAGTATAAATTCATCCTTTTCTATTGCTTTCCTCAAGCCATTTTCAATTGTTAACCGTTTTGTGAACCCTTCCTCTATTTCAGGAATAAAAAGTTTATAATTATTTTTCCCTTGATTTTTAATTGCATATAGGGCAACATCCGCACTTCTTACTAATTCTTCTACACTATTCCCTTGGTCGGGAAATATCGAGATTCCAATACTTGCACTGACAAATAATTCATGACCTTCAACTAAATAGACACTACTTAGAGAATCTAGTATTTTCTCCGCATATATAGAGGCAAAAATATTATCAGCATCAGGTAATACAATAAAAAATTCATCCCCGCCCTGCCTGCAAATAACTCCTCTTTCTTGCATACAATCTTTAAGGCGCTTTGCCACTTGTTGTAATAAAAGGTCCCCAATTAAATGATTCAATGTATCATTAATCACTTTAAATCTATCCAAATCAAGATATAGAATGGCAACCTTTGTTTTATTATCCTTTGAATCTATAAGAAGTTGGCTTAAGTATCTTTCAAAAGATACTCTGTTTGGCAACCCGGTAAGTGTGTCTTTATAAGCTAAAAATTCAACCTGAGAAAGAGATTCTTTTAATTGTTTATTTCTCTCGGATAATTCTTTCGTTCTTAATTGAACTTTATTTTCTAACTCTTTATTTAAAACAGTCAGCCTAGCTAATAGTTGGTTATTTTGTATATTCATAAAAATTTGTCGGAATATTATAAGAGAAACTGATATAACCAATCCAATAGCAATACTATTAAATTTAGTCTCTTTAAAAACCATAAATAAAAATAAGAAAAATACAATTAAATATGGCAGCCAAACACGAAACTCTAATAACTGATTTTTCTGTTCACCATCTAAATCATCTACTTTATTAATGACATTTCCGTTTGAAAAATACGATGTAACCCCAATAATGAAAAGA
>JAUZPL010000067.1 GCA_030705955.1 Bacillota bacterium
GAGGTGAAGCCAATGTTCGAACAAATTAATCAAAAAAAAGCTCTTCTAGATTCCAATCGACCATTACCTAAATATACAGTCAAAAGTTTACGTGAAAAGTTATTACTCGAATGGACATATAATACTAATGCGATTGAAGGAAACACGTTAACTATCAACGAAACAAAGGTAGTTTTAGAAGGAATTACTGTGGGTGGTAAAACCCTGCGTGAACATTTGGAAGTTCTTAATCATCGGGATGCGATCCACTATGTAGAGGAGATTGTACAAAAGGGAGAACCTTTGTCGGAGTGGCAAATTAAGAATTTACATCGACTTGTACTAAAAGGCATTGATAATGAATATGCGGGTGTATATCGAGACCAGCAAGTTTTTATTTCTGGTGCTAAACATATACCGCCAGCTCCCTTCTTCATAAAAGAGGAGATGGAGCAACTGGTGGTATGGTATGAACAAGCAGAAACGAAAAAGATGCATCCAGTTGCTCGTGGAGCTATGTTACATGCTATTTTTGTTGGAATTCACCCATTTATTGATGGAAACGGCCGGACATCACGCTTGTTGTTAAATTTGGAACTCATGAAAGACGGTTTTCCACCAATTGTTATTAAAGTAGAAAATCGCCTAGCTTATTACGAAGCATTAGATAAAGCACATACACAGAAAGAATATGATGACTTTATTAAGTTAGTCACAATCGAAGTAGAAGATGCATTAAACCTTTATTTAAGTGCAATAAATAAAAACGCTTAGTTATTTTACGTAATGAATAAAGTCGTCAGCAAATGTATTCGTAAAAAAGGTAAACACCTCTACACCATCTATCTCCGATCACTACTCAGGCAACATTGAGTTTGCAGGCATCTAAATGTTTTTTAATAACTGTTTTCTTCTCAAAAGTATAGACAAATGTTAAATGATAAAAAAGTTGCTAAACAATGTCAAAATACTAACATTTTGCTAACGCAATCCAGTGAAAAAAGGTAAAATCCCGTTAAAGATGTTACAGACAAAATATACAGAGCCTTGATATACAGCACTTTTCGTACACTTCGTTAAAGATACTACACACACTCTCCTAAAGGTTTTTAAGCCATACATTTGAGAAATAGTTATTACTATTTTTCACCCATTTTGAGAATTGGTCACTTAAATGACTTTTTTCTAAAGAAAAGACTACTTCCTAATAATAAAGGAGGTAGTCTTTTTATGTAATGCCAAGTGAGGGGCAATAAGACAGGGACAAATAACACCAAACTTTTAAGAATACGAGCGTTTTTAAATTACATGGTTGAATGTATCGAACGAAGTGGCAGATAAATTTGAAAGCTATATAAAAGGTACCTTTTATTCCGGTGCCTATTTCATGCCCTGGTAATTGTAGAATCATTAGTTAGTTAATTCAAAATATTTTCAAAAAGGCTATTGACGTTTGGGCTGTTAATGATTATGATGAACCTATGTAACCGGTTACATAGGTTCGATGCCGATACAAAGATTCATTGATAAGTTTTTTCTATATCTATTAAAAAAGCCAGGGTTTAATGTGGCTTTCATTTTTAACATATATGTAACCGGTTACATATAAACAAAAAAATGCCAAAAGGTAAGAAGGTTGAAATGATGTCTAATGAAATTAAAATATTGTCCCCATGCGGGATGCTTGGGTATGGGTTCCCTGCCGCTTCATTCTTGAACGGACTAAAAGAAGAAATTCATGGAATTGTTGTTGATGCTGGTTCAACGGATGCCGGTCCGCATAAGTTAGGCGCCGGTGTTTCGATTGTCAGTGAACGTGCCCTAAAAAAGGATTTAGAATTGATCCTTACCAATGGGATACCGAGAAAGATTCCGATTATTATCGGGTCTGCCGGCGGAGCAGGGGCGAGACCTCATGTGGAATCAACCTTGAGCATCATAAAGAAAATCTTATCCGAAAATGAACTGAGTGCGAAGATCGCTGTTATATGGGCGGATTTTTCACAAGAAGAAATTATCGAAGCCAATCGGGCAAATAAAATTAAACCTTTAAGTCTGAATATTCCGGACCTAGAGGAATCGTCGATTAAGGATACGATCCGGATTGTTGCCCAGATGGGTCACGAACCAATTTTAGAAGCTTTAGAGAATGGCAGTGACATTATCATTTGCGGCCGGTCCTATGATCCATCTCCATTTGCAGCAATTGGTATTTACCATAAAAAGGATCCGGGGCTTGCGTATCATTTAGGCAAGATTCTCGAATGTGGTGCACTGTGTGCGGAGCCGGGAACGACGAAGGATAGTATTTTAGGAGTGATTAAGGATGCGTCCTTTACCGTCCAATCATTGAATCCTATACGAAAGTGTACGCCAATCAGTGTCGCTGCTCATACCTTCTATGAAAAAGAACATCCATACCTATTGCATGGCCCTGGATTTTCGCTTGATTTAAGTGCTTGTACGTTTCATGATGCGGAAAATGGCGTTGTGGAGGTTAGTAATAGCCGGTTTATTCCAGCTGAAACAACGTTTATTAAGCTTGAAGGGGCAAGGAAGGCTGCTTTTAGAACATTTGTGATAGCCGGTGTCAGAGACCCAATCTTAATTGAAAATATTCTAGAGATTGAAGAGCGGGTGAAGGGTCAGGTTTATGAATACTACCAAGAAATTGATACAGAAGAATATCAGATTAACTTTTTCAATTACGGGATCAATGCGGTTCTTGGTACGAAGGAAAAAGAGGCTTTTTACGGCCATGAGATTGGTGTTTTATTTGAAGTTATCGCTAAAACTCAGGAGTTGGCCAATAGTATTTGTGCCACGGTACGGTCGACTTTCCTTCATTTTGGCTATGAAAAGCGAAAGTCAACGGCCGGAAATCTTGCTTTCCCATTTGCGCCGAGTGATGTTGAGTTTGGAGTCGTATATGAGTTTTCTATCTATCATTTAATGGAAATAGATCAAAGTCCGTTTCAAATTGAGTATGTGTAGGAGGGAAAACCATGGCTACATTATTTGAGCTAGCGAAAGTATTAAGAAGTAAAAATTCAGGACCGTTTGAAGTGACGTTAGATCTATTATTTGATTCAGATGAGATTTACCAAAGGGTAAAAAGTTCTGGGAAGATCAATAAAGAGACGATTTGTGATTTATATAATTTGAAAGAAGATCAGGTTCACCACATTGTTTTCTTTGACCAAGCCTTAGGGATTAAAATTACGATTGCGAGGGATATCTCTTCAGGGAGTGTGGGAGACCGGGATGTTTATGGTGCACAGCAGCATGCACCATTAATGAAGATTACTATTGATGAGGCGGAGATGAACAGTGCGGAAGATTGCAGTTGTAGGTAGTATAAATATCGACTACTTTGTAGAGGCAAGAAAATTACCCGAATTAGGAGAAACGAAATTAGGAAATCATTTCTTTCTATCCATCGGAGGGAAAGGAGCCAATCAGGCTGTGGCTGCTTCCCGATTAGGCGCTGAGGTTGCTTTGTTTGGCTCCGTTGGCAAGGATGAGAACAGCAAGATTTTTATTGAAAATATGCAAAATGAAACCGTAGACCTTACTCATCTGAATCGGGTGGAAGTTGCCCATACAGGAGTGGCATTTATTGAGATATGTAATAGTGAGAATCGAATCCTAGTTGTTCCTGGTGCGAATGACTATACGAATGTCAGCTATATTACTAGAATCCTAGATGAATTGCTTGTTTACGATGTTGTGTTATTCCAAATGGAAACACCGATGCAAATGTTGGAGCATCTGATTCCGATCCTTAATGAACAGGGGAAAACTATTATCGTCAACCCTGCTCCTGCTCAGAAGATCAAAGAATCATTAATTGAAATGATTACGTACCTCACACCAAATGAATACGAGTATCAAATTGTCTTAGACAGTGACCAGTCGATGGAAGAGCTGCTGCGGAAGTATCCGAATCAATTGATTATTACTTGCGGTACAAAAGGTGTTGTTTATTATGATGGCCACTCAATGATTCAAGTTCCGGTTATTAAGGTAGATGCGGTTGACACCACTGGTGCTGGAGATACTTTTTCCGGAGCATTTACAGTAGCAGTCTCGGAAGGGAAAAGTCTATTTGAAAGTATTCAATTTGGAAATATTGCTGCCGGGCTATCTGTTACGAAAAAAGGTGCTCAGACCGGTATGCCTTATCGACTTGAGGTGGACATTTTAATGAAAGAGGAGTGAGAACATGAAGATAAAGGCCAAGTTATCTAAAATTCGTAAAGATTGGGTCTTATATGCCATGCTTCTTCCAGCCCTCGTCTACTTTATTATCTTTAATGTAATTCCGTTGATCGGTATGAAACTCGCATTTGAGGATTACCGGATTATTGGAAAAAATGTATGGGTTGGGTGGAAGTATTTTGATATATTGTTTAGTTCTCCAGCTTTCTTAAATGTGTTAAAAAACACCATTATTATTAGTGCAATGAAAATTGTTTTTATTTTTCCTATTCCTATTATCCTTTCCCTGCTTATAAATGAAGTGAGGACCGGGCCATTTCGGAAATACGTACAGTCTGTTGTTTATTTACCCCATTTTCTTTCATGGGTTGTAATCGCGGGGATATGGATTAGTCTTTTAAATCCAGTCGATGGGGGAGTAAATGTTATTAGAAACCTTTTCCATCTGCCATCAATAGATTTTATGACTAGTAAAGACCATATTCGTTGGGTATTGCTTTTTTCGGAAATGTGGCGTTCTGCTGGTTGGGATTCCATCCTTTATATGGCAGCCATTATGAAAATAAGTCCATCTCTATACGAGGCGGCTCGTATTGACGGAGCATCTAGTTTGCTACAAATGAGATATATTACCCTTCCTGGACTTATGAGTACTGTAATAACTGTTTTTATATTAAATTTAGGATTCTTTATGAATGCTGGTTTCGATCAGGTGTTTAACTTAATTAATGATTCCGTAATTAGTGTTGTAGATATATTGGATACTTACGTTTATCGAATTGGTATTTTAAATGCCCAATACTCCTATGCTACGGCAGCAAGTTTATTTAAAGGTGCTATCGGTGTTGTCTTAATACTTGGGACACATTTTATTTCTAAAAAAATATCAGGAAAGGGTGTTTGGTAATGGGGGAGGTGAAGATTTGAAGAAGTTTAGTTGGACAACAATGATTATTTATCTAGTATTAATCTTACTTTCATTATCAGTTTTAATACCCATACTAAACTTACTGGCAATGTCGCTTTCAGATCCTTTAAAAGTACATAAATTAAGGGGTCTAAGCATTTTACCAGAAGGCTTTTCTTTGATTAACTATAAGATATTGCTTTCAAATCCACTTATTTTACGCAGTATTTTAAACACGCTATTCATAACCATCGTCGGAACAGCTCTAAATTTATTTTTGACTGCGATGGCAGCCTATGTTTTGGCAAAAACTAACTTTGCAGGAAAAAGAACCATCATGATATTTCTAGTAATTATTATGGTTTTTGAACCAGGAATGATTCCGGAGTTTTTGTTAGTTAAATCTCTTGGATTACTTAATACTTATTCGTCTTTGATTCTTTACAAGGCAATCAATATTTTCTATTTGTTCATTTTAATGAGATTCTTTGAAGATGTACCTGATAGTATTTTAGAAGCTGCACGAATAGATGGGGCAGGTCATTTCCGGATTTTCACAAGAATTATGCTTCCACTATCAAAGCCTGCACTGGCTACTCTTGGATTATTCTACGGAGTTTATCATTGGAATGAATATTTCAGTGCCACGATTTATATTTCTGACCCTAACAAATGGCCATTACAAGTAGTTCTACGGCAATTTGTGGTTATGAGAGATAATACCTCTATGTTGGGAAGTTTGACAGGTGGTTCGTATAATCAAATTGCTCACCTGGATTTCACTTCTTTACAAGATGGAACAATTATTATATCAATGTTGCCTTTGCTAATTTTGTATCCGTTAATCTTAAGATACTATGCAAAGGGTGCGCTTGAAGGGGGTGTTAAAGACTAGCCATCTTCAATGCCTTCAATGTATTTTTAAATTATTAATTAATAAGGGGGAAACAAAGTGAAGAAACTTCTAATTTTGATTTTCAGTGCACTATTAATCTTTACAATGACAGCTTGTACTAATAATGCAGCAGATACTTCAAAAGCTAAAAATTCGGATGGACAAACTGTTATTCGTGTGGTTACAAAAGATGATGGTCCATCAAACCCAGAATCAGTAAAATATTATAATACTTTAGAAAAGGCCTTAAAAAGAGATGAAAACTTAAACGTCAAATTTCAACTCGTAGAGGTTCCATCAGGTGATTACAGTGAAAAATTAAATTTAATGTTAACTGGTGGTGATATTCCAGATTTAATTTATTTCCAGGGCGGAGATCAGCAGATGGCTCAGCAAAACTTATTAGAAAACTTAACACCATATGTAAAAAACTCAAAATATATTAAGAATATTCTACAGCCATATGACAAAGAAAGGTTAAAAAATTATCCTTACTTGTTATGGATTAAGCCTCTTGATCAAAAAACGCCAGTAATCAGAAAAGACTGGTTTGATAAAATGACTACATCTCAAAAATTAATGGCAAATCCAACACCTGATAATTACTATGCGTTTTTAAAAGAGTTAGTTACCACACATCCGGGTGGAGATAAAAAGCCAGCATATGGAATAACAGTAGCAGGAGATATTGCTGAACTAGATTCTACTTTTCAAATGGCATTTGGAATTAATCAAACATGGTTAAAGAATAGCGATGGGACGTATGTGTTTTCAAAAGTTTCAAACAATGAAAAAGAATTGTTAACTTATTATCACAAACTTTATACAGATGGAATCCTTGATCCTCAATATATAACAAAACAATGGGATACCAAGGAAAAAGCCTTCTATGACGGTGATACAGCTGTGATTTCAGGAACAAACGGTAAAGTTATTGACCTTTACAATGGTAAAATGACTCAAGTAAATGGAAAACAAGCTGAACTGGTTGTTCTTCCAGCTGCAAAAGGGGAATATCAAGGTTTTGGTGCAACAGATGTAACCAAAGAGTCCCGAGGCTATGCTATTTCTTCTCAATCAAAACATAAGGATTTAGTTTTCAAAGTATTAGATTACTTAGCAAGTCCAAAAGGACAAATGTTCGATCGTCTTGGTTTTGAAAATGAAGATTATAAGATTGATAACGGCCAAATTGTTTTAACAGATAAATATTATAACGAATGGTTTGCTAGATATTGGGAACCATCAGAATTTAATATTGATAAACCTTTAAAAACCCCATTGCTTAGTGAACCGGCTGTAAAGTCACAAGACTTGGTTAAACAAGCGTATACGCAAGATAATAACTTTATTTTGCCAGATAAGTTTGTGACTAATTGGGATGCTATGCAAAACTTATACAAAGAATATGCAACTGACATTATCACTGGTAAACGCCCAGTTAGTGATTTCGATAAGTTTGTTCAAGAATGGAATAAAGCTGGCGGGGACGAGCTTACTAAGTATGCAAACCAGAAATTAAAATAGGGAGTTCTGAAAAATGGTTTCATTTCAGGATCGAGTAAGAGGTGTTATTCTTTCAACAGCCTTGGGTGATGCTCTGGGGGCACCAATTGAAAAATTAACATATCAAGAAATAAAAAAGAAATATACACGTGTAGAGTCATTAAATACAAGTTGGTATAAAGCTGATGCTCCTATTGAGGTAACACTTGGTAAAATGCGTGGTCAAGGTATCGTCACAGACGATACCTTGATGACCACTGCATTAATCAATGTTTATTTAAAGGAAAAGAGACATCTTGATGCATACGATGTCGGAAATGAATTTGTGAAAGAAATTGCTTTTAAGAAGACCTACATTCCTGAATTTGGAAGAGAAGCTTTAATCATTGACCGTCTTTTTTATCCAGAGAAATATATATTTATTCGCCATGTTTTGGCTAATTGTGACCCAAGAGAAGCTGGAATCGGAAATATGATTAATTGCGGCGCGGCCATGTATATTGCTCCAATCGGGGTTGTCAATGCAGGTAATCCTAAAACTGCTTATGATGAATCTATACTGTTTGCGATGGGACACCAAAGCAGTTACGGCCTTGAGGCAGCTGGGGTTTTGGCTGTCTGTGTCGCAAAGGCCTTTGAAGAAGATGTTAGTATTGATGAAATTGTCCAGACAGGCATTTCTTTTGCAAAGGATGGAACAAAACAGGCGATTATTGAATTGACTGAAGCTGCAAGAAAGCTACGTACTAATCATGCAGAAATGGATCAAGTAATTGATACATTCCAAAGAATTCTTGTCAAGTTTTCTCCGATGGCGGATGATGTTTATAGGAAAATTGAAAAAATTGGAATCCCATCAAACCATTATACACCAAGTAGATTGTTTTCAATTGAAGAACTACCAATGGCACTGGCTTTTATTGTTTTAAATAATGGGGATTTCTACAAATCTATTTATGACGGTATAAACTCAGGCCGAGATACAGATTCCATTGGAGTTATGATTGGAGTCATTCTAGGAGCAAAATATGGATATGAGGTTATCAAAAAAGAAGATTTACAAATCTTAGAATCAACAAACAGGATGGATCTTCTTCAATTATCCGATTTGTTTGCTGAAGTAGCAAAAAAGATCATTATGCAAGATCTCGAATTAAATGAGAAAAGAAAAAAGATATTTTGAGGATGAATGAAGCTAGGAATTGGGGGTGAATGAGTTGATTTCTAATGATTATTTAGAAAAAGTGTATGCTGGCTTTTTGGGAATGAATGCTGGAATCCGACTCGGCGCTCCAGTAGAGCCCACTGAATGGACCCCAGAAATAATCCAAGACGTTTATGGTGACATAAAGGGCTATGTTAAGGATTATAAAACTTTTTCTGCCGATGACGATGCCAATGGTCCTGTTTTCTTCCTTCGGGCTTTGTATGATGATGCGAAGGATCGCGAATTAACTTCGGAAGATGTAGGTCGGGCATGGTTAAACTACACCCGTGAAGGAATCGGGATGTTCTGGTGGGGCGGTGAAGGAATTAGCACGGAACATACTGCCTATAATAATCTAAAAAATGGTATTCCTGCACCAAAATCTGGTTCAGCCGAAGTAAATGGGATTGTTCTTGCTGAGCAAATTGGGGGACAAATCTTTGTTGATAGCTGGGGATTGTTGTTTCCAGGCAATGCAAAAAAAGCTGCAGATTATGCAGAAATTGCAGCTAGGGTTTCCCATGATAAAAATGGAATATATGGTGCAAGGTTTATCGCTGCATGCATTACACAAGCTTTTTCTGCCAATTCCATTAAAGAAATTATTGAAGCAGGATTAAACGAGATTCCTACAGATTCGACATATGCTGATATTGTTAATGCAGTCCTAAGCTTTTACGAGAAAGAACAAAACAATTTCCGAATGTGTCGTCAATTTCTTGAAGACGAATGGGGATATAATAAGTATCCTGGAATATGCCATATTATTCCTAATGCTGGAGTTTGTATCCTTTCTCTATTGTACGGAAAAGGTGATTTTGCAAGAACAATTGAAATTGCAACAATGTGCGGCTGGGATACCGATTGTAATGCTGGAAACGTCGGAACGATCGTGGGCGTTTTCACTGGAATCAGTTGTATACCAGATCATTATCGTAAACCTATTAATGACTTTATCGCGACATCAAGTGTATCTGGTTATTTAAATATATTGGATATACCTACCTTTTCTAAGTCATTAGCACTTTTAGGATACAAGATGGCCAATCAAGAGCCACCCGTGGAATTAAAAGAAAGTTATCGAGAATATGAAATTTATTTCGATTTTACTTTGTTAGGGTCAACCCATGGATTCCGTACTGATTTTCCTTTCAAAATATTTTTGCGGCACAATAGTGAACAAGGATATCAGAGGAAAGGATCACTTGAAGTTTTTATAGACAGAATGATCTTAGGGGAAAATGGCAAAATCTTCTATAAACCATTCTATAGAAGAGAAGAATTTAATGATGAAAAATACAAGCCCACGTTCGCGCCACAAATTTATAGTGGACAAAGCGTTTCTTTGAAAATATATCCAGAAAGGCTTCAAGGTGAAGACTTTATTATTACACCCTATGTTAGAAATACCTATTTGAAGGAAGACTTAAAACTTGAACCCATGATTCCCAAAAATGAAGAATGGAATCATATTGAATTTACAGTACCAGCAACAGAAGGTGCCTTAATTGATGAGGTCGGTTTTATAATCGAAAGCCCTTCCACACTAACAAAAAGAGCATTTGGAAAATTATTTGTTGATGAATTTCGGATTTTTGGGAAACCATGCTATTCAATAGATTTTTCAAAACAGGCAGTTGAATTTCTTTGTGTAACTCCATTTTCCCATCATAAAGGGGAGTGGACAATCGAAAATGGAAAAATGAAAGTAAGTAGTTTAACAGATTGTGCCGCATTTACAGGAAACTACTACTCTAAAGATGTTAAAATTAGTGCTTCCGTTTTACCCAATAAAGGTTTTTCCCACAACATGCTTTTTAGGGCAGCTGGAGTTCAAAGAAATTATCAAATTGGCTTTGATGGAAGGAATCAAGTTTCATTGATTTATAATGATTTTGGACATAAACGGTTGCTTTCCATTCCTTTTGAATGGGACCATGGTGTGGAATATCGTTTTGAATTGAACTGCAAAGGGTCTGAAATCAGTTTTTTAATCAATCATAAAAAAATACTATCATTTGAAGATAGTAGTTATACTAGAGGCATGTTCGGATTTTCAATGTTAGAACAAGGGGAATCCCTGATTTCTGATATTTTTGTGGAAGAATTATAAAAAGCAATAATTTTAATATTACTCTATTCATTAACATCAAAGAGAAAAGGAAGTATTCGCTGTCTTTTCTCTCCATTCAAAAGGACTTCATTAGTAATTTTACAAATAAATATTACTTAATATTATTGTTAATAACCTCTTTATTGAAGATTATACACTAAATTAAGTTCTAATGAGACGAGGCGGAAATATGGATCGAAAAAAGATATACGATAAAGTATATGGCTGTTTGATCGGTCTTTCTGTTGGAGATGCATTGGGCGCTCCTACTGAAGGGATGACAATACAAGGAATAAGAGAAAAGTACAAATGGGTTGATGGATTTCTTTCAGACGACCCGGTAGGCACTGACGACACAGAATATTCCATGTTAACATCACTTATTCTATTAAAATATGGTGAAAACCTATCTTATAATGATATGACAAAAGAATGGTTACTATTTTTACTAGATCAGCAGGGAGGTTTTAAAGGTGGTGGATTTAGCGAGGTTGATGCCATCTTTAATTTAAGAAAAGGGCTAGAAGCACCCTATTCAGGAATGGATAATCATGAAATGTGGAGTGACGGAGTAGCTATGCGAATAGCTCCAGTAGGTGTTTACTTCGCTGGTGACCCAGAAAAAGCTGCCAAAATTGCAGAAATTGAGGCAAGAATTAGCCATGACAGAGACGGTGTATATTGTGGTATGGCAATTGCTGCTAGTGTTGCTTATGCCATGACGGGAGATTCTTGGGAAAAGGTCATTCAAAATGGTCTTAACGTATTACCAAAAGATTCATGGTCTTATCGTAAAATAAGTGAAGCCATAAATATTGGTATGAAATATTCCTGTGTACAAGATGCAATGGAAGAGCTTTATAATAATGTTTCTATTTTCTATTATCCTTGGGCAGACGTTGCCCCAGAAGCAATTTCATTAGCATATGGTGTATTTGCTGCATCTAAAGGAGATTACATTCAGGCTGTTTTGGGTGGAACGAATATAGGAAGAGATTCAGATACAATTGCCTCGATCAATGGTGCTTTGTCAGGTGCTTTAAACGGTTCCGGCGTTATACCAGTGGACTGGAAAGACAGAATTAATGTTATTAAAGGGGTATGTGTAAAAAAAACAAAAGGGATTGATATACGTGATTTAAGTGAAAAATTTACAGATGTGATTGTTCGGAGGGGAAATCATGAATAATCAAACTTTATACAGTAAAGCTTGTGGAGCATTTTTTGGGCTTTCCATCGGAGATTCATTAGGCTTTCCAGCAATGTACCATCGAACGACTATTTTGCCTACAAAAAGAAGAAATCGTCTTTGGGACTTTAGTAAGCAGACTGATGAATATAGGATCAACAAGTTCTCTCTGCCATTTACTCATGCAATGGATGAAAGTATTTTAGATTTTTCAGGAACTGACGATACCGAGTTTGCTATGATATCTGCACTTATGTTGCTTGAATGTACGCATTTTAGTGAAGATGAATTTTTTGAACAGTGGAAAAACCTTGTGGTCAACCATGAAAGTGAAATATGGAGTGGTATTAGTGAGCGATCTTCCATTGAAAATATTAAAAAGGGCTTTTTACCACCTGCTACAGGGAATGATAATCCACATCATTTTGATGATGGAGCTATTGCAAGAGCAGTACCAATTGGGATTAAATTTCATGGGGAGCCGGAAAAAGCAGCTTTTATTACAGAGAAAATGGCATCAATCACAAACGCTGAAGATGGAATATACGCTGCAAAGGCAATGGCAGCAAGTATCGCTCTTGCAGTAGATGGCGCCTCCATTAGGGAAATTGTTGATGAAGGAATAAAGTATATACCGTCAAACACATGGTTATTTAGAAAAATAAACCAAGCTCTTTCAATTCTAGAATCCGTCAACAATAATGGTTTTGCTGCAGTCCCTCTTTGGAATAATCAGATTGTTAACTCAATCTATAACTATGGTAACATTGCTCCCGAGACATTAGCGGTAGCATATGCTATTTTTCTTGCAGCTGAAGGGGACTTTGAGAAAAGTATCATGCTCTCACTCATGTTACCAAAGCAGGCTGACAGCATGCCTGCAATGGTCGGAGCATTATCTGGGGCAATGAATGGAATGAATGTAATTCCAAAAACTTGGATTGAAAGCAATGATACACTTAAAGGATTCTGTATCCCCCATTTAAAAGGTGTTACAATTACTGACACAGTCAAAAGATTAATTGACAAAAAGGAGTAAGATAAATAATAATTGAAAAAAATCTGTTAATATTTGGAGAGTAAAATTTAGTGAAAAATAAAAAGGTGACTATTCGGGATGTCGCAAAAGAAGCAGGCGTTTCTGTAGCAACTGTTTCAAGATATATAAATAAAATAAGTTATATTAGTCCAGAAACAGAACATAAAATTCAAGACGTTATGAAAAGGCTTGATTATAAACCAAACGAGATTGCTAGAGGTCTAGCTAAACAAAAATCGAATACAATTGCCCTGATTATCCCTGACATTACAAATCCCTTTTTTCCAGAATTGGTGATTGCCATTGAAGAGGTTGCTAAGTTAAAAGGGTATAGTTTAATTTTAGTTAATTCTCATAATAATGATCTAAAGAATCCTAAATTTTGGGGGGATTTTCAAAGCAGATATATTGATGGTTTTGTCTTAGCGTCATTTGAATTTAATGAAGAGATTCTAATAGGCATGGAGAATTTACTAATCCCATTTGTAAGGGTGGACCGTGCCGTCGATGCTCATACGACAAATTCGGTTGGCGTTGATAATTATCGGGGAGCTGTAATGGCCGTTGAACATTTAGTGGAGCTCGGCTGCAAAAATATCGCCCATATCAGCGGACCGGATGTTTTCACACCTGCAATTGACAGGTTAAGAGGATATAGGGATACTGTTTTAAACTATTTCCCTCAACAAGAGCCGATCATTTACAAAGGGAATTTTACGTTGGATAGTGGAAAACTTTTAACGCAAAAATTAATGGAAGATCATCCAGAGGTCGATAGCATTTTTATTGCCAACGACTTGATGGCGATTGGCTCCTTAAAAACATTAAAAACGCTTGGTATCCAAGTTCCAAATGATATTGCAATTATTGGTTTTGATGGAATTCAAATAACGGAAATGGTTGAACCGGAGTTAAGCACCATTGTCCAACCCATATATCGTATAGGCGTCGCCGCTACAAACAAACTAATCCATCTAATTGAAAACACATCTGATCCCGAAGAATATCAATTAGATGTGCAACTAATCAAAAGAGAATCCACGTTGGGGTTTAAGCCGAAGTCGTAGAGGTGCAGTGCCTGTCACGCCTCAAGATTAATAACAGATGGATTTCATCCAACTGAAGGATATGATGCAGGGAAATATTATATTGTACATCACTATAATCCTGATTGGTATTATTTATTCCCAATAGACTTCTTTTCATTAAGTGGTGAATTACTTATAATTTTGGATATTATTTCAAGTTAAACATGTTTTCACGACAAGATCTTTTAAAGGACTGCGGTTTTCTGTAGTCCTTTTTTCTTATCTCCTTTCCATAACAGCAGACAAAAGTGGTAATGGGCATACAGGTTTCGTTCAAATGTTGAAAATAACTCCTGAGTATTGGAAGTTTAGGTACTAGTGGGTTTTTATCTTTCCATACAAGAGTTCAAAAAGTTATTTAAGTCTAAACAAAAAGTGAGGGAAGAATATCTCCTGGGCATCGCTTTTGTGTGTAGCCAAAAAAGGCAAATGAAGTGGAAGTTATTTGTATGGATTGATGTATGTGTGTGGCAATTCAAACGAGCACTAAACATATTCGTACGGGATAATCACAAGTTGTGATAAAAATCCTTTATTCACCATTTTTACAGTGGTAAAATATTACACTGTGATTATGTTTTTAATGATGATTATTTTAATCATTTGAAATTAAGGAAAAAATTAAGTCGTAAAAGAAAGAGGTATCAGAAAAATTGGCATCGGTAGCAGACATTCATAGGTTAATAGAGACAGGAGATTTCTTTTACTATTTACAAGGATTATATTGCACAGATGACTGGTCAAAGATAGGAAATGGAATCTGATTTCGTTCAAAAAGAGGAAATTCAGAAGTTATCTACGGGGAAGCCAAGAAGGTAAAGTGACTTTGCGATTTAGAAACAAAGTCAATATTTAAATTGTTAACATACTACTTTTCACAAGAAAGAATTCCAAAAGAACATTTGTTTATAAACATTTACCTCTCTACTTTACTGGATAGTAATTTTCCGAATCTCATAGATAGGGTTTTACGTCATTTTCCCAACGTAAAGAATAGGATTGTATTTGAAATCATTGAAACTGAAAAGGTGGAGAGCATTCTACTTTTAAAAGAAATAGTTTTCTTTTTAAAAAGCCTGGGCTTCACTGAACATGATTATTGAACTTGAGCCACATTATATAAAATTGGACCATTACTTTTCTATCAATCTTTCAAAATCTAGATATAAACAGGAAATGATTAAGTCTCTTCTTCATTATTCTGAAAAATTTGATATTCAGGTAGATATTGAGGGAATTGAAAGTGAATCTGACTTGGTAATGGCAAAACGATTGGGTATTTCCCATCTGTCATGGATTCCTTTTAGAAAGACCAAAGCCAATGGTTATATAAAAATCTATGGTAAACGAAAACATCTATTGATTTAGGGGGAGAAAAAGTGAAATTAACTGTGGCAAGAAAAATGCTTTTAGGATTTGGTTCTATATTAATTATATTGTTGACGATGATGGGGATATCCTATTCTGAGATCAACTCGATTAAAAATACATATGAAGACTTGCTCAACAATAATGTGCAAAAAGTCAATCTTACTCATGAACTAATTGAATCCTCAAAAGAAATGCAATTAGCCAATCGTGGATATCTCCTTATGGGAAATGAGGCTTCATTAGCTGACTATCAAAAATCTAAAAGTCAATATAAGAAGTTGAGTAAAAAAATAATGACTTTGCTTACTCAAAAGTCTGAAGAGAAAATACTTCAAGAATTAGAACAATATAGTAATCAGTATATTGCAGTGGCCGAGAAGACCATCTCCCTTAAACAAGATCACAATCCTGACTATCTCAATGTCATATCGATTGATGGACCACCTCTTGTTCTTGGTGTCCAAAAGAAAGCCAATGAAATGATTAAAATTCAAACGAATGATATTGCTCAGGTCCGAATTGACACGCTTAGAAAGGTGAAAACGCTTCAATTTAATCTCCTATTATTCAGTATTTTAGCCTTACTTGTTGGAGGTGTAATTGCGTTCTTCATTGGACGTAATATATCCAATCCAGTTAAAAGGATTGCCACTGCCGCAGAAAAAATTGCCTCCGGTGATTTATCACAAGAGGAAATACGGGTAAAAACGAAAGATGAAATTGGGGATTTAGCTCATTCATTTAATGATATGGCTGGAAATCTTCGGGAAGTTCTTACCCAGATTAACAAGAGCGCCGAGCAAGTTGCCGCAGCAAGTCAAGAGCTGTATGCAACCACCGAGCAGACCACTCAAGCCTCTGATCATATCTCTTCGGCTATTCAGGAAGTGGCAAGCGGGGCAGAAGTTCAAGTTACAAATTCAAAGGAAAGTGCAAATGCTATGGAAGAAGTTGCTGTTGGTACCCAGAAAATTGCAGAATCTGCTTCCACTGTTAGGGATTCAGCCCAGGAAGCAAGCGTTTTATCCGAAAGAGGAAACGATTCCATTAATAGGGCTATACACCAAATGAACACGATTGAGAATGAAACAGAAAAAATGATGAGTGAAATAGGACTATTAAAAGAACGTTCTTTAGAAATTGGGAAAATCATCGAGGTCATTACGGGTATTTCGGACCAAACGAATTTACTCGCTTTAAACGCTGCTATCGAAGCAGCAAGAGCAGGAGAGCATGGAAAAGGCTTTGCAGTAGTTGCAGATGAAGTAAGAAAATTAGCAGAGCAATCTCGCTTATCTGCTGGACAGATTGTTGAACTAATTAATCAAATTCAAAAAGACACTGAAAATGTAAACCAGAATATGGTTGAAAATTCAAAAGAAGTGGCACTTGGAAAGTCTTTTATCTCTGAAACAGGGGAGATTTTTGGCCAAATCACAAAGGCAGTTTCTAAAGTAAACGGGGAAATACAAGAAGTGTCCGCCGCTTCTGAACAAATTTCAGCAAATACGCAGCAAGTTGCTGCCTCTGTTGAACAATTGTCCACAATTGCAAAAGAAACATCTGAAAAATCTCAAGATGTATCCGCTTCTTCACAGGAACAATTGGCTTCGATTGAAGAGATTACGGCTTCTTCCGAATCTTTAAGCACACTTGCTCAAGATTTGCAGGGAATCGTAGCAAAGTTTACGATCTAATCAATGAGGACTACAGTTTTTGTGGTCCTTTTTTCTTTTTCTCCGAATCCTCTCTTCTCCATAACAACCTACAAAAGTTGAAGGACACTTCAATATGCTGGATACCTTTTGATACAATTGGGTTTTAAACCTTTTATACAAGAGTTCAAAAGTTTTTAGAGTCTAAACAAAAAATAAAAGAGGAAAGTCTCTTGACCGGCGAGATGAGAATAGAAAAACTGTACTTCCTAGTATGTTCCGTGACATCTTTGAATATATCGGGGTCTCTTTTGGTTGTTGTGGAAGGCCCCTCCATTTAGAAGATTCGACGGAATACTACTTGAGGCTTCCTTAATCAAACATTTGATTAAAAATGTAAATAACCTTTAAAAATAAAGAGATTATCCTAGATTTAATTGAAAAATTTGACGGAATTTGCTTTGTTTTTTTAAAAATAATTCGCCGATGGTTGTTTTGCTCAGATGCAATTCAAAAATGGAATAGTGGTTCGTCAGTAAAGGCTTTTTTCAAAACCTTCCTTTATTCGTTTAGTAATAAACAAATCATCTTAAATCTATTGTCTGACACTTAATCGGCCTATTATAATTTTGAAGAGAATGCTCGAACTTGTCCCAAGTATTTTTTGCTTAAAGGGATAAAAAGAGTATAATAATTATTTATTAAAAGATAGAAAGAAATGGAGTAGATTAAATGGTCCAATCAATCAATACAAAAGTCGATTTAGTTATTGATGCAACCTCACATATGGGAATTACAGATTACGGTAAAGTGATGATCGGAGATAAAGGATTTGAATTCTACAATAATCGTGATGCTCGTAAGTTTATTCAAATTCCTTGGGAAGAAGTTGATAACGTGATTGCTTCAGTCATGTTCAAAGGAAAATGGATTCCGCGTTATGCTATCAGGACTAAGCGAAATGGGACGTATTCATTTTCCTCTAAAGATCCAAAAAAAGTTTTGCGAGCAATTCGTGAATACGTAGGCCCGAATCATATGGTCCAATCATTAAGTTTCTTTGATGTTATCAAACGCCGCTTTAAGAGTAATTTTAAAAAGTAATCGTTTTACACACAAGACAGGTTGGAACTTGTCTTTTTTTGTTGGGACACATCCAAAATTGTTAACTTCTATGGTAAGAGCGGTTTGATATTGAAATGGATAAGGATAGTATCGAATATATATGGCTTGTTTAGTTTCTCCGCTATGCCGATTGAAAGAGTGATCCTTGATGGAACAAGAAAAAATAACTTTTCTCTTGAAAGAGGAATATCCAGTGTGCTATAATCTCTAATGGAAGCTCATTAAAGTGATGCAGCAAACATTAAAAAGAATGTATTTGATGCAGAAGCTGTTTATTTAACACTTTATTTACAGCGTTTGCAAAATAAATTTAAATAGCTATAGCCATTATTTTTTACGTGTTACTGATTCGATCAGGCATGAGTGAAAAGTATTGATTGATATGAAGAATAAAATTTGGGGCATTCTATACCCATATCTTCATTTAATCGACTTTTTGCTCATGTCTTTTTTGTTGTTTTTTTTGTTGAAACTGTAACCGCTTTAGATGAGCTAAAAAAATGCTTGAGGAGTTTACCATTTATATTTAGGCTTAACCAATAATAATAGGAGGTAAAAAGAATGGTAGGAATTATCATTGCTAGTCACGGTGAATTTGCTAATGGTATCTTGCAATCTGGAGAGATGATCTTTGGAAAACAAGAAAATGTAAAAGCAAAAATGAAAGAAGCAATTGCCTCTTTCGACAACCAAGACGAAGTATTATTCTTAGTCGATCTTTGGGGTGGAACTCCTTTCAACCAAGCCAACAGCTTGTTTGAAGAACACAAAGAC
>JAUZPL010000068.1 GCA_030705955.1 Bacillota bacterium
AAATTCTACCATTAAACCACACCCGCATATATAAACAATAAACCGTGAAGTGAGCGACCCCACGTCCCGATATTTTAGAAGTAACATAAATGTTCCAAATAATGCGGATGAAGGGACTTGAACCCACACGGTATTTCTACCACTAGAACCTGAATCTAGCGCGTCTGCCGTTCCGCCACATCCGCATTTAACGAATACAGCATTTATTTTAACTCAATTTTTTTCAAAATGAAAGTCAAAAGTTGATAACAACAACATTTTGGGGAAAATAAATAACAAAAAAGAGAGACTTTCATAAAATCTTTCAAAAACAATCAAATATTGACTGTTTTTGAAAGAAAATGATTGATTTTTGAAATCGATTACAGTACTATAAATTCAAGAAATGAATTAGGTGGTGCAAAGTTTGTTAACAGAAGAGCGACATCGAATAATTTTACAGTTATTAAAGGAAAAAAATATAGTTAAAATCCATGAACTAGTGGATTTGACAGAGACATCTGAATCAACCATTCGCAGGGATTTATCTCTTTTAGAAGAAGGCAAGTTTCTAAAAAGAATTCATGGCGGTGCTTCAAGGCTTCAGGGAAAGCTGCAAGAACCAAGCATGAATGAGAAATCTTCCAAAAACCTTCATGAAAAGAGGCAAATAGCTCAATTCGCTGCCGGTTTGGTTGAGGAAGGGGATTGTATCTTTTTGGATGCTGGCTCAACCATTCAAGAAATGATTCAATTTCTTCCCAAAAAAGAGATTGTTGTCGTAACAAATGGCCTCATGCATATTCCCTCTTTATTAAATAAAGAAATACCAACCTATTTAATTGGTGGATTTGCTAAACAAAAAACGAACGCCATTATTGGTAGGGGTGCCTTAGAAAGTCTTAACCTTTATAGGTTTGATAAATGTTTTATGGGTGTCAATGGCATTCACCCGCAATTTGGTTTTACAACCCCTGACCAAGAAGAAGCTATGGTGAAACAAAAAGCACTTTCACTTTCAAGAGAGGCATATGTTTTGGCAGATGAAACAAAATTTTCTGAAATAGCATTTTCAAAAATTGCTGACATTCATGAGGCAGTGATTATTACAAATGAATTGGCAGATGAAACAAAGGATTTATATAGAAGTAGAACAACAATAAAGGTAGTGACACCATGATTTATACCGTAACATTAAACCCTTCAGTGGACTACATTGTCGAACTTGATGATTTCCAAATAGGTGGGTTAAATCGAACTAAAAACGAAACGAAATTTCCTGGGGGAAAAGGGATCAATGTTTCGAGAGTATTAAAACAAAATGGGGTAACAAGTAAAGCCATTGGTTTTAATGGTGGCTTTACAGGAAAATATATTGACGATTATCTCAATAAGGAGGAAATCGAAACTGACTTTATCAAAGTGAAAGAAGATTCTAGGATCAATATAAAATTAAAAACAGGTCAAGAAACAGAAATAAATGCTGGTGGTCCGAAAATTACAGACGAAGACTTTCAACTGTTAAAGAGGAAAATTGAGCAATTAACTTCATTAGATATTCTTGTTTTGGCAGGAAGTGTTCCTGGCTCTTTACCAGAAACAACCTATGAAGATCTTGTAAAGACCTGTAGAGGGAATGGAGCAGAATTTGTTGTAGATGCGGAAGGAGAACTCCTAAAAAAAGTCCTATCCTATCGGCCATTCCTGATCAAGCCAAATCATCATGAGCTAGGGGAATTATTTGGGACAACTATAACAAGTTGTGAAGAGGTTATTCCATTTGGTAAAAAGTTGGTTCAATTAGGAGCCAAAAATGTGATTGTATCTCTTGCAGGTGATGGTGCTGTTTTTATCAATGAGAGAATGTCATTCATTGCAACTGTTCCAAAGGGAGAAGTGAAAAATTCTGTTGGAGCAGGTGATTCCATGGTTGCTGGATTTTTAGCCAGATATCAACAAACAGCTGATTTTAAGGAAGCTTTTCGGTACAGCGTTGCAGCTGGAAGTGCAACAGCCTTTTCTATGGGACTGTGTACAAAAGAGCAAATAAAAACGCTTCTATCACAGGTGAATTTGAGGGACTTTTAAAAAGGAGAGGAGAAATATCATGAAAATTACTGAATTATTAACAAAAGATACGATTCAGTTAAACCTTAAGGGGTCAAAAAAGGAGGAAGCCATCGATCAGTTAGTCGATGTTCTTGTAAACGCTGGAAAGGTTTCTAGTCGTTCTGAGTTCAAAGCTGCTATTTTAAAAAGAGAACAAGAAAGCACAACAGGAGTTGGCGATGGAATCGCTATTCCTCACGCAAAAGTGAAAGCGGTTAAAGAAGCTGCGATTGCTTTCGGAAAATCCAAATCAGGTATTGAATATCAATCCTTAGATGAGCAGCCTGCACATTTATTTTTCATGATTGCTGCTCCGGAAGGTGCAAACAATACTCATTTAGAAGCACTTGCAAGGCTTTCAGGATTATTAATGAAAAATGAGGTGCGACAAAATCTATTAAAAGCAGAAAATGCAGATGAAATTATAAGAATAATAGATAGTTATGATAAAGAAGGTGAGGAGGAACAATCATTGGAAAATAACAAGAATTTGATTGTTGCTGTTACAGGTTGTCCTACTGGAATTGCTCATACTTATATGGCTGCCGACTCTTTAAAAGTTAAAGCAGCTGAAATGGGCGTCAAAATAAAGGTTGAAACAAATGGTTCTGGTGGCGCAAAAAATATTCTTACTAAAGAAGAAATTGATCAAGCAGTGGCAGTAGTCATTGCAGCAGATATTAATGTAGAAATGGAGAGGTTTAAGGGAAAACACGTTATTCAAGCAGCAGTTGCGGATGGAATCCGTCGTCCAGAAGTTCTGATTAATCGTGCCTTAAACCAGGATGCTCCTGTTTATAATGGAAATGGGCAGGAGACGAAAAAAGAAACAGGAACAGGAACAGGCTTCTATAAACACCTAATGAATGGTGTTTCAAATATGTTACCATTTGTAGTTGGTGGTGGTATTTTAATCGCTATTTGTTTTATGTTTGGATATAAAGCGTTTAAACCGGATGATCCAAGTTATAATCCTATTGCGGAAGCCTTAATGACCATTGGCGGTGGAAATGCATTCGGACTCATCGTACCAGTTTTAGCAGGCTTTATTGCATCAAGTATTGCGGACAGACCTGGATTTGCTCCTGGTATGGTAGGAGGTATGTTAGCTGCAAGTGGCGGTGCTGGTTTCTTGGGTGGTATTATTGCTGGTTTCTTAGCAGGTTACACCGTAGTGCTTCTTAAAAAAGTTTTTAATAACTTACCCCGTTCTTTAGAAGGGATTAAAAGCATTTTATTATATCCGGTATTTGGAATTGGCATTACTGGATTTATAATGCTTTATGTTATAGATAAGCCAGTAGGTATGTTAAATAAAGAAATTACCCATTTATTAACGGGTCTTGGTACAGGAAATGCAATCCTTTTAGGAATTATTTTAGGGCTTATGATGGCATTTGATATGGGAGGCCCTGTGAATAAGGCAGCCTACGTTTTTGGAACAGGTTTATTAGCAAGCGGTGTATATCAGCCAATGGCAGCTATAATGGCAGCAGGTATGGTTCCGCCTCTAGGTATTGCAATTGCGACAACTATTTTCAAAAAGAAATTTACAAAAGAAGATCGTGATGCAGGTAAGGCATGCTATGTATTAGGTTTATCATTCATTACTGAAGGGGCAATCCCATTTGCAGCTGCAGATCCTTTACGTGTGATCCCAGCCAATATGATTGGTGCAGCCGTTGCTGGTGCAATGTCAATGGCTTTCAAAATTGGCTTAAGAGCTCCTCATGGTGGAATTTTCGTTGTCCCACTCGTTGAACATGGAGTATTCCAATACGCGCTTTCCATTTTAGTTGGTGCTCTCGTTTCTGCCCTAATAGTTGGATTCTTAAAGAAGCCAGTTCAACAATAAATGATAACGCAGGGGAATTTACCCCTGCGTTTGTTGTTTTTGCTGACCTGGTTTTATCGCCATTAAACTGATGAATGCGGTAATGAAACTAATTCCACTTAGAAGGACAAAAATCCATATTTGTGAAGTCTTCATTAATAAGGCAATGACTGGAGGTCCAGCTGCGACACCAATGAATCGCATAGAACTGTAAATAGACGTTACTGTCCCACGTTCTTCTTTTTCAACTCCTTCCGTAATAAGGGAATCAAGGCAAGGTAAGCCTGTTCCAATTCCAATTCCACTTAACAAAAACATGGTAATCATAAACCATAAATTAGTGGAAAAATAGAGCGCGGCAATAGCTGCACCAGAAAGAATTATTCCCCCAAAGGAAAGCCATTTCATTAAAATTTTATTCTTTTTTATCAGTTTTCCTGTAATGTAGGATGCAATGCAAAGAGCACCCAGTGGAAAGGCAAGGTAAAACCCCTTTTTTAAATCATGTATTCCATATTTTTTTTCAAAGGTTTCAGAAAGATAAAATAAAATTCCAAACAAAACAAACATCAATATACCGCCAATAAAAAAAGTGGCATATAACCAATGTCCTTTCTGTGAAAAAATTCCTTTTAAATTTGCACAAAATTGCTTAAATGGTAGTGGTTTCTCCGTTTTTTTTGGAGTTTTTACCAAAAAGATAATTAAAATTGTTGAGATGGCGCAAAAAAATGGAATCGACACAAATGGAAGAAACCAAATAAATCCAGCTAAAAAGGCGCCTAGAATGGGCGATAGAACCTTGCCAAATGTATTAGAGGTTTCAATAAGGCCAAGACAACAGCTTACATCATCCTCATTCTTAAACATATCTCCTACAAGAGGAAGAACAATTGGAAAGGCGCCTGCTGCACCAACTCCTTGAAGAGCACGCCCAATTAAAATGACCAAATAGGCATTATCCATTTTCCATGCAGCATAGCTAGAAATGATGCCGCCTATTCCCGCAATAATAAGACTTGGTATAATAACCTTTTTCCGTCCAATATGATCGGAAATATAACCTGCAATCGGAATAAGTATAATGGCTACAATGGAATATACTGTGATAATCATGCTTGTTTGGAAAGAAGAGATAGATAATTCTTTTTCCATAGAAGGTAAAACAGGAATTAACATTGAATTACCTAATGTCATTACCAATGGAATAGATGAAAGGGAAATGATCGCCCATTTTTGTTTAGAAATTTCATCTGATTTTTTTCCTGCAGCCGCCTTTTTTTTAGCTGCCTTTGGAGCATGGGTTAAATGTTCAATATTTTCCATAAGATTTTAATACCGCCTTCTTCCTTAACTAATGTTATTATCTACTTAAACAAAATAATTAATAAATTGATTTAAATCCTTATTATGGAAGTTGAGGAGAAAAAGTGAACACTATGATCATAAAAAATTTAGCAATCGGGAAACCTAAAGAATACGAGTGGAAAGATGGAAAAGAGTATTCTGCAATCGACAAGCAATCGATTAAAAGTGCAAGCTTATTGAAATCTGGTTTTATTCATGATGATGTAGCGAATCATCAGTTTCATGGTGGGGATGACCGGGCAGTGTGCCTATATCCTTTTGAGCATTATCAAAAATGGGAACATGAATTTGGAGTCTCTCTCATGCCACCAGCACTTGGGGAAAATATTACCGCCATTGGGATGCCGGAAGAATCAGTCTGTATTGGTGATATTTATCAAGTGAATGACTGCCTACTTCAAGTGACACAAGGAAGAGTACCATGTTCCACCATTTCAAAATTTAACCAAGAAGATCAATTTTTGAATAGGGTTTTCCAAACATGTTTTACAGGTTACTTTTTTCGTGTTTTAAGAGAAGGAGAAATATATAATGGATCGGAAATAAAACTGATTCAAAGGCATCCACAAGAAATTTCAGTCTTATTTGCAAACCATATACTTTTTCATGATCAGAAAAATAAAGCTGCTATTGAAAAAATATTACTGGTAGATGAATTAGCAGAGGTGTGGAAAGGGAAGCTACATAAACTATTGTTATAATTTTTTTCTAAAAATATTGACAATTTAAATAAATGGTTTTATTATTTAAAACAATAAAGTGAAAATGAAAGGCAATGATGAAGAGTAGTAGCTTTTACGAATACTTAAGAGAGCTGATGGCTGGTGCAAATCAGTGTAGGAGTAATAGTGAATGGACTTCTAGCCTCCAAACTGAACCCCAGTTGGGTAGTAGGCTTTGGCGAAAATCTCATCGTTACAAGAGACAGGTATTAAAAGTGTGTAGCTTTGATACTGGTAAAGTGAGCTATTAATTAGCTAATGAAGGTGGCACCACGGGTCTTCCGTCCTTTTTTTGGATGGAGGGCCCTTTTTGTTTATAACAAAATAAGATAATTCGATGCGCAAGAGGAGTACACATTTTAACATCTTTAAAGAGAGCTGGGGGTGGTGAAATCCCAGTAAGTATGAATTTGTGGAATGGGCTTGCAAGAGGCGGCTTGAACGTTGAGTAGGGCTGTCCGGGATTCCGCCGTTAGAAGGATAGGATATCAGTCATTATTGACCCGTATCTGAAAAGAGGAAATAGGATTTTCCTATTTCAATTTGGAGGTGGCACCGCGATTCCAAAAATCGCCCTCTATATGCATAGGCTTGTATGCATATAGAGGGCGATTTTTTTATTTTAAATGAAAGGAGATTTAAAAGTGAAACATGATTATTTAATCAAAGAATTAAAGGGTGATACCTTAACCCCGATTGCGATCCTTCAGAAATTAAATGGACGTAAAAAGTTTCTTTTAGAAAGCTCTCACAAATACAATGAGTCAGGCCGTTTTTCCTTTATTGGTGCAGACCCTTCATTGGAGTTTATATCAAAGGAAAATGAAAATTATATCCTTAAACGAAATGGAGAAAAGACGGTTATTAAAGGCAATCCTCTTGAAGTATTAAAGAAATTTATCCCATCTATAGAAAAAGTAGAAGTTCCTTTTCCTTTTATAGGAGGTGCCATTGGATATATGGGTTATGACATCATTAGACAATTAGAGGAAATTGGAAATATAAAGAAAGATGATTTAGAAATGCCAGATATTCATTTGATGTTCTATGATGAGGTAATTGTGTATGACCATTTGGAAGAGAAAATCTTTGTTTCAGCCTTTCCTTTATTTGATGAAACGGAGCTAAAGGAATTAGAAATAAGGATAAATCGAAGACTTGTTGAATTGAAGGAACCCTATCATTTTCAAGAAGAAATGGATTCATTTGATTTTGTTGGCTTTATGCCTGAAACAACAAAGGAAGAATTTTTACTAAAAGTAAAAAAAGCAAAGGAGCATATCATTTCTGGTGATGTTTTTCAAATTGTTCTTTCTCAACGAATGAAATCAGCCTTTTTAGGCAATCCGCTATCGCTTTACAGGAAGCATCGTGCTGAAAATCCAACTCCATATATGTTTTATATCGACTTTGATGATTATACAGTAATTGGTTCCTCCCCAGAAAGCCTTGTCAAAACGAAGGGAAAAAAGGTAGTGGCAAATCCAATCGCAGGCACTAGAAAAAGGGGAAATAGTTCAGATGAGGATCTTTTATTACAAAAAGAATTACAGGCTGATGAGAAGGAACTGGCTGAGCACAGAATGCTAGTAGACTTGGGAAGGAATGACCTTGGGAAAATTTGCAGGTTTGGCTCAGTAAAGGTGGATAAATATATGCAAGTAGAGAAATTTCGCCATGTTATGCATCTTGTTTCTGAAATTAGCGGTGAACTAGTGGAAGACAAATCAGCTTTAGATGTGCTTGCATCCTGTATCCCTGCAGGAACGGTCTCAGGGGCACCAAAAATAAGGGCAATGGAAATTATTAATACATTGGAAAAATCAAAGAGAGGTGTTTATTCAGGGGCAGTTGGTTACTTATCAGCAAATGGTAATATGGATTTTGCTTTAGCCATTCGAACGATGATTTTAAAAAATGGTTTTGCCTATATTCAAGCTGGAGCAGGCATTGTATACGACTCAAATCCTGAAGCTGAATTTCAGGAAACGTTAAATAAATTAAGGTCATTTTTGGAGGGAGCATCATGATTTTACTCATTGATAATTTTGATTCATTTACCTTCAATTTATATCAATATCTTGGGGAATTGGGAATGGAGGTAAAGGTAGTAAGAAACAACCAGGTGACCTTCAAGGATATTGAGGAATTAAATCCTACAGCTATTATTCTTTCACCGGGTCCTGGAAAGCCTGAAGATGCTGGAATTTGTGTTGAGGTAGTTCAAAGATTTTATAAAGCCATTCCAATCCTAGGTATTTGTTTAGGACACCAAGCAATTGGTTATGCATTTGGGGCAAAAATTTCTCAAGCAAACAATATTAAGCATGGGAAAACCTCAATGATCACACATAAGGGAAATGATATTTTTGAATATTTGTCTAATCCATTAGAGGTTATGAGATATCATTCCTTGTCCATTAATATAGTGAATTTTCCTAAAGATCTTGAGGTTACGGCAAAATCAATGGAGGATAGAGAGATTATGGCCATACAGCATCGAATATATCCTGTATTTGGCCTACAGTTCCATCCGGAGTCAATTGGTACACCTATGGGAAAACAAATGCTTAAAAACTTTTTGATGAATATAGAAAGGAAGAGTAAAGATGAAAAATATACTTCTTCAGCTAGCTGAAAAAAAGTCCTTTACGGAAACTGAGATGCAAGAAGCAATTCAAGAAATATTGGATGGAGATATTTCCGAAAGTGAAATTGCAGCCTTTTTGATGGGTCTGAAATCAAAAGGTGAGACTGTGCAGGAAATTGCCGGAATTGTTCGGGCGCTTAAGGAAAATACACTGAAGTTTACAAACAAAATTCCGAATGTTCTGGATAATTGCGGTACTGGTGGTGATGGATCATCAAGCTTTAACGTGAGTACAACGTCAGCATTTGTTATTGCTGCTGCAGGAATTCCTGTTGCGAAACATGGAAACAGAAGCATCTCTAGTAAAACGGGAAGTGCAGATGTCTTGGAATATTTAGGGGTAAATTTGAATTTATCAGTGGAAACAACAGAAGAAATTTTACAAGAAATCGGAATAGCCTTTTTATACGCTCCACATGTCCATCCTAAATTAAAAAAGGTAATGAGTGTACGGAAGCAACTAAAAATACCAACCATTTTTAATTTTATTGGCCCTCTAACAAACCCAATTGATTTGGAATACCAATTGTTAGGAGTTTATCGGCGTGATCTGCTAAAACCTTTTGCGGAGGTTCTGCAAAGCCTTGGCAGAAAAAGGGCAACCATTATTAACGGTGCAGGATACATGGATGAAGCCTCCCTTCAAGGAGAGAACCACTTAGCAATCTTAAGGGAAAGTGTGATCACTGTTCAATCATTTTTTCCAGAGGATATTGGGTTACCTCGATACGAGAATAGCTCCATTAAGGGCGGGGACGCCCATGAAAATGCAGATATTCTACTTAATGTTTTAAAGGGAGAAAAAGGTGCCTACTATGATACGGTTTTATTAAATGCAGGTATTGGAATTTTTACAGCCGGAAAGGCTGAAACCATTCAAACTGGGATTCGAACTGCAATTGAATGCATCGAGTCCGGTGCAGCTTATGAGAAATTAAGGCTATTAATTAATAAAACATCATCAGGGCAAAGGAAGGCAATATAAATGGAGACTATTCTTGAAAGAATTCTTAAAGTGAAAAAAACAGAAATAAAGTACCTGAAGGAAAACCAAGAAGGTTTTTCAAAAGAAATGTTACCAAAGAGATCATTGTTAAACAAACTTGAAAAAGCCAAAGAAATTTCTGTTATTGCAGAATTCAAGCGATCCTCCCCATCCAAAGGGATTATTAATCATTCGATTGATCCGGTTGAACAGGCAAAGCAATATGAGGAAAACGGAGCTGCTGCTATTTCAGTTTTAACCGATGAGTCCTTTTTTAATGGATCTATTCACGATCTAATCGCAGTCAAGAAGGCGGTTAATGTTCCAGTTCTTTGCAAGGATTTTATTATTGATTATGTACAAATTGATCTTGCTGCAAGGTGCGGGGCAGACATTGTTTTATTAATTGTCGCAGCTTTAGATGAAATGAGATTGATAGAGCTTTATCAATATGCAAAATCGAAAGGACTTGAAGTTTTGATTGAAGTCCATCACTCCCAAGAGTTAGATATGGCATTGAAATCAGGTGCAAAATTAATTGGAATTAATAATAGGAATTTAAAAACATTTCAGGTTTCTCTAAGTGCAACTGAACTATTGGGACCGATAGTGAAAAAATCTGGAGCGTTTCTAGTAAGTGAAAGCGGTATTCACAATCAACAGGATGTTGAAAGAGTAAGAAATGCAGGGGCAAATGGAATTTTAGTAGGGGAAGCCTTAATGAAAAGTGCTAATTTAAAACAGCACCTTGAAGGTTTTCAGATTCCATTAGTAGGGGATGGTTGCAAATGAAAGTGAAAATATGCGGCATTTTAGATGTAACTACGGCAAAGACTGCAGTTGAATACGGTTCAGATGCCATTGGATTTGTTTTTGCAGACAGTAAAAGAAAAATTGATCCAAAAACTGCACGAGCAATTGTAAGAGAGTTACCAAAAAATATCTTAAAGATTGGAGTATTTGTTAATGAAACAAAAGAGGTAATGGAAAAAGTTGCTTCATATGTAGGTTTAACGCATCTTCAATTACACGGTAGGGAAACTCCAGACTTTTGTCAAACTCTCTCATTGCCAGTTATCAAAGCAATAAGTGTCTCCTCAAAAGAGGATATTGGGTTTTCTAGGCAATTTTCTTGTGAATATATTCTTTTGGATGGTCCGAAGGGAAGGTATCAAGGTGGAAATGGTGAAACCTTTGATTGGACACATATAAAACAAGAAACACTTTCAAAGAGAAAATGGATTCTTGCAGGAGGGCTCACAAATGAAAACGTTCGAATCGCAATTCAAGAAACCCATCCATATATGGTAGATGTTAGTAGTGGCGTTGAAACAAATGGAGTAAAGGATTTAAGAAAAATAAAGTCCTTTATTGAAAAGGCAAAGGGAGCTAGAACAGGAGGAGAAATAGGATGAATAAATATACGTTACCAGATGAGAAAGGGCACTTTGGCATTTTTGGAGGAAGGTATGTACCTGAAACATTGATGCAGGCTGTATTAGAGTTGGAGCAGGCATATTTTGAAGCCAAGAAGGATCCTGAATTTCAGAGTGAAATAGATAGGTTGCTAAAAGAATATGTAGGCAGAGAAACACCCCTATATTTTGCAGGAAATCTAACAAATTTTGCTGGCGGAGCAAAAATTTATTTAAAAAGAGAAGATTTGAATCATACAGGGGCGCACAAAATCAATAATGCAATCGGACAGGGGTTGCTTGCAGTCAGGATGGGTAAGAGGAAAATCGTAGCTGAAACAGGAGCGGGACAACACGGAGTTGCAACCGCGACAGTGTGTGCCTTATTAAACCTAGATTGTATTATTTTTATGGGGGCAGAGGATATAAAAAGGCAAGCACTAAATGTTTTTCGAATGGAGCTTTTGGGAGCGAAGGTGGTGGGAGTAACAGAAGGAAGTGCAACTTTAAAGGATGCAGTGAATGAAGCTCTTCGTTATTGGGTTGCAAATGTCGATGATACGCACTATCTCTTAGGGTCCGTTATGGGGCCACATCCGTTTCCAATGTTAGTCCGAGATTTTCAAAGTGTAATAGGAAAAGAAACAAAGGAACAATTTTACGAGAGGGAAGGTAGCCTTCCAGATGCAATTGTGGCCTGTATTGGTGGAGGAAGTAATTCTATGGGAATGTTCCATCCATTTATTGATAATGAAAAAGTAAAGCTTTATGGGGTGGAGGCAGCAGGACTAGGAATTGAAACAGAATATCATGCAGCTTCCTTAACAAAAGGAAGACCTGGCGTATTACATGGTGCATTAATGTACCTTTTACAAAATGAAGATGGTCAAATCCAAGAAGCCCATTCCATATCAGCTGGTCTTGATTATCCTGGCGTAGGTCCTGAACATAGCTATTTTAAAGAAATAGGAAGGGCCACCTATCATTCCATCACGGATCAGGAGGCACTAGAATCCTTTAAACTTTTAACTAAGCTTGAAGGGATTATTCCCGCACTTGAAAGTGCACATGCAGTAGCCTATTCCATAAAGCTCGCTTCTAAAATGAAGAAAACGGAAAGTATTGTTGTCTGTCTTTCAGGAAGAGGAGACAAGGATGTTGATACTGTTCGAAATATTATGGGGGGAGGAAAACGATAATGAATCGATTAAAACAGGCATTTGCTGAATTAGATAGAAAACACCAGAAGGCATTTGTTCCATATATTATGGCAGGCGATGGCGGAATAGAAACATTAAAAGATAAACTTAAAATACTTGAAGAAATGGGTGCCACAGCAATTGAAATTGGTGTCCCATTTTCGGATCCTGTTGCAGATGGACCAACCATTCAACAGGCCGGAATTAGAGCATTACAAAATGGAACAAGTTTAACAAAAATAATCGAAGAACTCTCAATCATAAGAAATTCCTTATCAGTTCCTATTTTGTTAATGACATATTTAAATCCAATCTATTCATATGGGATTCAAAGGTTTGTAGAAAATATACAAATTGCTGGAGTTGATGGGTGTATAATTCCAGATTTACCCCTTGAAGAAGAAGAAATCATTGTCCCAATGTTAAATAAGGCTAATATTCAATTGATTCGACTTGTGACATTAACAACCCCACTTGAAAGAATAAAATTCATTTCCCAAAAAGGGGAAGGATTTTTATATGCTGTTACCATTAAAGGAACAACTGGTGTGCGAAACAACTTTGAACAAGAATTAAGCGGATTTTTAAAATCAGTGAAGGAAATGAGTCCAATTCCAGTTCTAGCGGGATTTGGGATTTCAGATGAAAAACAGATCAAAGAAATATCTTTACATTGTGACGGTGTTATAGTAGGCAGTAAGATCATTGAATGTTTCCAAAATGGAGATATCGAATCATTAGAAAAGTTAGTTTCAACCTTAAAATTTTGAATAATTAATGGAAAATTTCTTAGAATATTCAAACAGTGCTATTTGTTACAGCAAACAGGATATTTTTTTACTATAATTAAAAGGGAATTGAGATTCTCTGAGTATAAAGTTTCTCTGGGTGTTGAAATCACTGATGATTTTAAGTAAGGGTGAGGGACATGAAAGTATTTGAAACAATCATTTCAATTTTGGAAGATAAAGGCCCTATGCCTATTCCTGCTATTTGTAATGAAGTGAATCAAATGCTGTTTACAAATCATGATAAACTTTTATTACCCTCTCATATTAAATCAATTGTGACAAGGAAAAAAGATTTATTTCGAATTCAGGAAGGAAAAATCTCTATTGCTCCTGATAAATATCCATCCTATTTAGTAGCTGTTATAGATGGTGAAGATGGAATATCATATCAAGTAAATGTAAACTTCATTCGAAAAAGCTTTGCATTTTTTGAATGGAGACAAAAAGGAAAACTAGAAAAAAGTAATGTTGTCATAAGCCCAAAAAAACCAGGAGATATTGATGTATTTAAAAGGGAAATATTCACCATGAAATTGTGGGAATGGCTTCCTTCTTACGGGAAGTCAGAAGGAATAACATTAGGTGAAAAAAATTGGTCAGTAAAATTACAAACAAATGGCAAAATATATATTTCTGAGGGAACAGATTCCTACCCACTAAATTGGGATAAATTCAGCAAAGCGATTGAAAAATTAATAGGTACTACATTCCGTTAAAGACTGTCAAAAAAGACAGTCTTTTGTGTTTTATTGTAATGAAGTGGTAAGTCAACTATAATATGAAGAGATAAAATTTTTTTGTTAGATATGGAGAGTAGTTAAAATTGAAGGAAATTAATGTTGAGGAAATTTTTGAAAAAGAAAAACCGGTGATAATTGATATAAGATCCCCAATTGAATTTAAAGACGGGGCAATTCCAGGTGCCATTAATATTCCATTGTTTTCTGATGAGGAAAGAACGGAGATTGGTACTATTTATAAACAGACTGGGCCTGAAAAGGCGCAATGGAGGGCTATGGAAATAGTTTCACCAAAGCTTCCTACGCTTTTGAAAGATATAAAAGAATCCACTGGCGATTCAAAGGTACATCCGATCATTCATTGTTGGCGAGGTGGAATGCGCAGCAGGGCGGTTGTTACCTTTTTAGATTTCTCTGGTATTCGCAGCACGCTATTGACGGGAGGGTATAAAGCCTACAGGCAATTTATTCTTTCCGAAATTCCGAAAATACTGCCGGAAAGAGCTGTAGTTTTGCATGGACTAACAGGTGTAGGTAAAACAGAAATACTTAAACGATTAGACAAAATGGGATTTCCAGTACTAGACTTAGAAGAAATGGCGTGCCATAGGGGGTCTATATTCGGAAATATTGGCCTAGGAGAGGGACATAACCAGAAAATCTTTGATTCCTTTTTATTCAAAAGGCTTCAAGAACTCAAAGGAAGTTCTTTTTTTCTTATGGAGGCTGAAAGTAAAAGAGTTGGTAAAGCAATGCAGCCAGATGAATTAATGAATAAAAAAACAAATGGTATTAACATTTATATTCATACACCATTAGAGCAAAGAGTCAAACATATCGTTAAAGAGTATATTGTGCCCTATGAACATTTACCATGGTATCACACTCAAATTTCGGAAAGTCTAGAAAGAGTGTTAAAAAGGGTAAAAGATAATGAAATGAAAAAAATATTGTTAGGGTTTTTAGAAAAACGGCAGTATACGGAAATGGTTCCAATCTTATTAGAAAACTATTATGATCCGAAATATGATTTTAAACGGCAGGATTATAATGGAGAATTTTATGATATTTTTGTTGAAAGTCATGAAGAGGCTGCTGAAAAAATAGCCCAAAAATTAGAACAACTGTCCTTTAAGTCACAGCCAATTTGAAAAAACTTTAATTAAATTTTAATGGTTTTCTCATTGGTCTCTTTTAATGTGCTGTTAAACTATAGATGTATGGATTTTAAGAGGCGAACTATCGATCGACGGACGAAAGGATCGATTTCATTTTGCTTAGCATAGAAATGATAGCTGCTTATATTTTTATGCCCATTATGGAAAGTAGCCTTTTTGTCAACACATGCCCTCCCTGCATGTGTTTTTTCCTTTTTAAGGGAATTCTCATCTAAATTTCATGTAAAACAAAGAGTTTAGGTATAACATATAACATATAAACCATTTAAAACATCTAGCAAATATTGAAACATTTATCATTCCAATTATGGTGCCAAAACACTTGCAATAAAAAGGGGGAATGTAGAATGTGGATTCGTGCTCTATTTGTTGGATTTTTTTCATTAACAGCTTTTTCTTTATTTTCTTTCCAATCAATTGAAATTGTTCATGCCTTCCTTAATTTCATTCATGATAAACATCAGTTAAAATAGAGTTGGAAGAATGAAGAATTTACATGACTGTAGGTGTGATGCCAAATGGCTAGAATTTTAATAATTGAAGATGAAAAGAACCTAGCAAGATTTATTGAACTTGAACTGAAATATGAAGGCTACGAAACTAAGGTATGTGCTGATGGACGTACGGGACTGAACACTGCTCTTTCTGAAAGCTGGGATGCCATTCTTCTTGATCTAATGCTTCCCGAATTAAACGGGCTAGAGGTGTGCCGTCGAATTAGACAGAATAATAAAACGATACCAATTATTATGATTACAGCCAGGGATACTGTTTTAGACAGAGTTTCTGGCCTAGATAGCGGGGCAGATGATTATATTGTCAAGCCTTTTGCTATTGAAGAACTTTTAGCAAGATTACGATCATTGCTTAGAAGGGTTGAAGCTTTGGCCACAAAGGAATTAACCACTTTAACATTTAAGGATCTTTCAGTTGAAATAGAATCATGTGTCGTGAAAAAAGGAGAGCATATCATTTCCTTAACAAAGAGGGAATTTGATTTATTAGTCATTTTTATGAGCAATATGAATATTGTTTTAACAAGAGAAGTCCTTTTAAACAAGGTTTGGGGCTATCATACTGGTGTTGAAACCAATGTTGTGGATGTATACGTACGATATTTAAGAAATAAAATAGATGAACAAAATGAGAGTAGTTATATACAAACAGTTCGGGGTATAGGATACGTGATGAGATGATTGAAAAAGTAAGGAATATAAATCAACATTTTTCATGGCAGACTAAATTAGTTTTAAGCGGCTCAACGGCCATCTTTTTTACCTTCTTTTTATTTAGTTTTTTAGAATACAATACTGTTTCGAAATGGATGCTAAATCGCGAAGAAATTGTGGTTAAAAGAACATTAACGGATATTATGACTTATTATAAAGACCGTCCTGGGAATTTAACTGAAACCGATATAAGCAATAGTACTGGAATTTTACGAAAGATGAATGATAAGGATCAACTCATTCGTGTGTATAATCAAAATGGAAAGGTTCTAGTTTCTGATAAAAATGGTACCTTTTCTGTTCTAGAACCTACTCCTGTAAAAGAAAAGAGTATAGAAAAAATTACGGAGGAAGAGAATGAGGCAATCATTGCAAGGTACCCATTAAATATTGATAAATTTAAGGGAACAATTGAAATAGTAAGGGAATTAAATTCCTATCATAAAATGATGGACCACCTTTTTATGGTTATGTCCATATTTGGCATTGCAGCGATTCTTTTTAGTGCAATGAGCGGCTTACTTTTAGCCAGCCAATTGCTGAAGCCGATTAGAGATTTAGCGGCTGCAATGAAAGAAATTAAGGAAAATGGTTTTCAGGAACGGATGGTTGGCTATAAAGAAAAAGATGAGCTGACAGAGCTCTCTAATTTATTTAATGAAATGATGGATGAGATTGAAACTTCCTTTTTACAGCAAAAACAATTTATCGAAGATGCCTCACACGAGCTTAGAACTCCTGTTTCGATATTAGAGGGGCATTTATCTTTATTAAATCGCTGGGGAAAAAAGAATCCAGATATTCTTGAGGAATCTCTAGATGTTTCGTTGCAGGAAGTTTCAAAGTTAAAAAATTTGATACTTAATTTATTAGAATTAACTAGAGCAGAAAATAGCAGTAGAACCATGATTCAGGAAATAGTCGATGTACCAGAAATTTTACATCAGTTAGTTAGAAATTTTGAAATCATTAATCCTGGTTTTAAGTTTGAAATGGTAATAAAGCAAACAATTAAACCAATTAGTATGAGCGAACAACATTTGCAGCAAATTCTAACTATTTTACTGGATAATGCAATTAAATATTCTGGTGAAAATAATGAAATTATGATTACCGCTAGTCAAAATGAAATGGAAACGATTCTTTGCGTTGAGGATCATGGAATTGGTATTTCACTAGAGGAAGTATCCAAGGTTTTTAATCGCTTTTATAGAGTGGACAAGGCACGAAATCGTGAGAGAGGTGGGACAGGACTTGGACTAGCTATTGCCAAGAGTCTAACTGAGAAATACAAAGGCTCCATTTCAATTGATAGCCAAGAAGGAAAAGGAACAAAGGTTTTAATTAAACTTCCAAGATTGTAAAAAAGAATAACCCTGGAATATAAAATGTACCCTATAGAGTAGACACTTAAAAAAAGTCTACCTGTAAGGTACTTTTTTGTATAATTAAGAAATACAAACAGAGAAAAACAACACGGAGATGGAGAAAAGTCTATGAGTAAAAAGATATTTACAGAGAAAGAGATTAAGCTATTATCAGCTAATAAATATGTTAAATCAGTTAGTTCAAAAGGAATCACTTATACGGATGAAATGAAGCATATATTTATTGCGGAAAAAAAAAAGGCAAATTTACCAGAGAAATATTTAAAAAGTGTGGGTTTGATGTAGAGATTTTGGGGGAGGGCAGGATTAAAGCAGCAAGTAAGAGATGGCAAAAAGCTTACAAGGAGAATGGAATCATTGGCTTAAAAGATACTAGAGCTGGAAATTCAGGGCGGCCGAGGGAAAAAAAACTTACCCTTGAAGAGAAGTATACTCGCTTAGAAGCTCAAACTAACTTACTAAAGGCAGAAAATGAACTCTTAAAAAAGATTCGTTTTGCCGAAAGGGGGATGAGGAAGTAGTCCTCCCTCCTTGCCAAAAATATGTCCTTATTCGTTCAGTGATTGAAAAGTATCAACTTAAGGAAATGGTGAGCTATTTATGTGAAACAGCAGGTGTTTCAAGAAGCGGTTATTACAACTACTTCTCGGCGAAGTCACAAGAACAAAGAAAACGAAGAGACACAGAAGATGAGGCAGTAAAAAAGATTATCTTAAAAGCGTTCAACTTCAAAAATCGTAAGAAAGGTGCCCGTCAAATCAAAATGACTTTGGAGGGTCAATTTAAGATTGTCTTTAATTTGAAGCGTATTCGTCGAATCATGAAGAAGTACGGGATTATTTGCCCCATTAGAAAGGCAAATCCCTATAGACGAATGATGAAAGCTACACAAGAACACCGGGTAGTCCCTAACCTATTGAATCGGGAATTCAAGCAAGATGTGCCTGGAAAAGTACTCCTTACAGATATCACCTATTTATTTTATAGCAAAGGCCAAAAAACTTATTTATCAACGATTAAAGATGCTTCTACCAATGAGATCTAATGTTTCCAATCGACTGACAATCGACTTGGCCACAGACACTCTTTTAAATTTAGGCTCTACCCTGAAAACCCCCTTACGGCTAAAAAGGCAAAAAAAGGGAGGGGGGTTAAGGGCAAAGTGTAATTTTTTTAAAAATTGCCCATACTTTGTTTGTGAATGCAATTAGGCACTAGTTTTTTGAAGATCGACTTC
>JAUZPL010000069.1 GCA_030705955.1 Bacillota bacterium
AGCCGATAGCTCTACCACTGAGCTACTGCGGAATAATTTATATAAAAAACCTTTTCAATAAGACAAGTTTCTTATCGACTCTTACTATTATAGTAATGTAACAAACCCTTGTCAAGGTGATTTTTAATAAGATATTTCTTCCTTTTTTAGCAATTTTCCTCTGCATTTTCCGCATACATATCTAGAGGTATCCATTGCTCTTTTCCGTTTATATTGTAGATGACATTTTGAGCATTCATACAGATACATTTTTCTAAAGGTGCTTTTTTTAGAGGGTTCTATCAAATGACTACAATATCTTGGAGCTCCCACCCTTTTTAATAGTTGTTTAAAATCCAAATCCCGATGCTGATATCCTTTACCCTCTAGATGTAGATGATAGTGGCATAATTCATGTTTGATAATGCCCTGCAACTCACCTTCCCCAAACTGATCTAGATATTTTTTATTCATTTCTATGTTATGTGTTTTTAAAAGATATCTCCCTCCGGTGGAACGAAGACGTGGATTAAATACAGCCTTGTGTTTAAAAGATTTATTAAAGGAAGAAACAGATATTTCTTCTACTAAAATTTGAAGCTCCTGATCGTTCACTTTTCCCCCTCATTTCTTCCAGAACATGACAACCCATTATAGCATACAATTTATCATAACTTTATTTAGAGTCATTAGGAGGTTTTCTATATGCCTACTTGGTTCCAAAACCAAATAAAGAGAGCTTTTTACGAAAAAAACCTCTACCAAATTAAAATTTTAAATCAGTGCTGGTTTTTTTATAAAAAAAGACACTACCTTTAAAAAAGGTAGTGCCATCTATAATTTTCCATGATTATTCAGCCGGTGACAGCATCGTCAATGCAACCCTACCTTTGTTCATATCAACTGAATCTACCCAGACACTTACAATATCTCCTACAGATACGACATCTAATGGATGTTTAACAAATTGTCTCCTTAATTTTGAAATATGAACTAAACCATCTTGTTTTACTCCTATATCAACAAATGCCCCAAAATCCACAACATTTCTTACTGTTCCTTGTAGTTCCATTCCTGGCTTCAAATCTTCTAATTTTAGAACGTCCTTTTTCAAAAGAGGCTGTGGCAAATCATCCCGAGGATCTCTTTCTGGTCTTACCAATGCATCAATAATATCCTTTAAAGTTAGTTCTCCAATGGATAATTCTTCTGATGCTTTTTTAAGATCCAAATTGCTTAGGGCTTCTTTTAAGTGATCAGTTCCTAAATCATCTGTTTTAAAATTTAAATTAGTAAGAAGTGTTTTCACTTCTGCATAATGTTCCGGATGAATACCTGTTCGGTCAAGAAGCTCTTTCCCCTCTAAAACCCGCAAAAATCCAATAGCCTGCTCATAGGTTTTTGCGCCAAGGCGTGGGACCTTCTTAAGCTGGGATCTGCTTATAAATTTTCCTTCCTCTTCTCGCATTTTCACAATGTTATTTGCTGCTGTTTTAGTCAAACCAGCAACATATTGGAGAAGGGATGCGGAGGCTGTATTTACATTCACACCTACCTGATTTACCGCCGTTTCAACAACAAAATGAAGAGAATCAGACAATTGTTTTTGTGATACATCGTGTTGATATTGACCAACACCTACTGATTTCGGATCAATTTTTACCAATTCAGCTAATGGATCTTGCAGGCGGCGCGCTATGGAAACTGCACTTCTTTCCTCTACATGCAGGTTAGGGAATTCTTCCCTCGCTAAATCAGATGCTGAATATACACTTGCACCTGCTTCGTTTACGATAATATAAAAAATATTTTGGTCCACTTCCTTTAAAATATCGGCTACAAATTGTTCCGATTCCCTTGAAGCTGTTCCATTTCCAATCGCTACCATTTCAATTTGAAACTCTCGTAAGAGTTTAATAAATTTTTCTTTTGCTTCTTTGGCTTTCGAAACTGGAGGATGTGGATAGATAACATCGATTTTCAGAAGCTTACCGGTATCATCCACAACCGCTAGCTTACAGCCTGTCCGATAGGCAGGATCTACTCCGAGAACCATTTTCCCCTTTAATGGTGGCTGCAACAATAAGTTTCTTAGGTTTTCAGAAAAAATATGTATCGCTTGCTCTTCAGCAACTTCTGTCAGCTCATTACGAATTTCCCTCTCAATAGATGGCTGAATTAATCTTTTATAGCTGTCTTCTATCGCTGAATATACAACAGACGAGGATGGAGAATGTTGATTTTTTACCCACTTTCTAGATAAATACGCTAAAATGACATCCGTATTTGCCTTAATCACTACTCTTAAAATATCTTCCTTTTCTCCCCGGTTTAGGGCAAGAATACGGTGAGGGACAATTTTTCCAACTGGCTCCTCATATTCATAGTACATTTCATATACTTTTTTATCATCTTTTTCCTGATTCTTCACACTAGATACAATAGTTCCTGTCTTAAATGTTTCCCTCCGAATCCATTTGCGACTTTCTGCATCATCTGAAATCATTTCAGCAATAATGTCCTTTGCACCTGAAAGTGCATCTTCCGTGGACAAAACTTCTTTTTCTTCAGATAAAAACTCTTTTGCCTTCTCTTCAATATTTTCTTTCGTAAACAATAGCAGCCATTCAGCAAATGGCTCCAATCCTTTTTCCTTCGCAACTGTCGCTTTAGTCCGACGTTTTTGTTTATATGGTCTGTATAAATCCTCAATTTCTTGAAGTTTTTCTGCGGAAGTTATCTGTTTGGCAAGCTCATCCGTTAATTTTCCCTGTTCATCTATTAATCGAAGAACCTCTTCTTTTCTTTGTTCAAGATTTTGAATATACTGCCAGCGTTCAAGAATGTTCCTAATTTGAACTTCATCTAGCGCACCTGTTTGCTCCTTACGATAACGTGCAATAAATGGAACTGTGTTGCCATCATTTAATAAAGAAATAACATTGTTTACTTGCTTTTGAGATATTGCTAATTCTGCTGAAACTCTTCTTAGAAGTTGAGTTTGCTTTTCTTTTATTTCTACCACTAAACAGTCCTCCATATCTATTCCGTTTAAAACTATTGTATCAAATACCGTTTCTCGTTTCATCAACCCTGGTTTCCTTTATACAGAAACGAAAGAGCCGCCTCAGATAAATGTAGAAATAAAAAAACAAGCCACTTAAGCTTGTTTTTTGCAGAATTTTATATGAGGTTAGGGTATGTAAAAAAACGCTCCTGGTGAAAAGAGCGTGCTTTCGTTAAAATTCAATAAGACCTAGGCTTATTTCCAAGGCATAATCCACCTTTTCCATCATTTCGTCATCGAGATGGGTAATTTTATCGGTTAATCGCTGCTTATCAATGGTACGAATTTGTTCTAACAGGATGACCGAATCACGTTCAAAACCATACCGCTTAGCGTCAATTTCAACGTGAGTGGGAAGCTTTGCTTTTTGGATTTGGGCTGTTATAGCTGCAACAATTACTGTGGGACTAAACCGATTCCCGATGTCGTTTTGGATGACAAGTACTGGACGGACACCGCCTTGTTCAGAACCAACAACAGGGGATAGGTCCGCAAAATAGACGTCTCCACGTTTAACAATCAAAGGATTATCCTCCGCTTACTAGACGTTCAACTGTATGTTCTGCCTCATATTCTGCTAAAAATGCTTCTGATGCAATAGTTAAATTAATTTTTGACATTTCCATATAACCACGCCTCATGGTTTCGCGAATCTGTCTCTGTTTTCGTTCGCGTAGATACATTTTTGTTGCTTGGTAAATGAATTCACTACGATTTACATTTTCTTGTTTAGCAAAACCATCTAATTCATTTAAAAGGTATTGCGGTAATTCCACCGTGATTTCCGTAGTTGCGCTAAACTCAGACACAAACATACACCTCCACCATCACTACACACCATTTTATCTGTACCATTTTTAATAATAACATTATTCTTACCTAATGCATAGACTGTTTAGTAATTCCTCTGTATTATAGACCAACAATTGCCCCTTTTATGCAAAAACAACTCACGATAACATAAATATGTTGGTTGATTATATTATATGAAAGAAATAAAAGGACCAACCTTCATCTTTTTAACTTGAACAAGCCTAAAGCAGATAGTTTTTCAAATCGACAATTTTCCCGTCCTTTTTATATAGGCGTGGAACTCGGCTTGCAATAATACAAGGAACTTCATAATTAATGGTTTCTAATCTTTTTGCAATGTCATTTACTGATATAAATTCATTCCTATCTATCCCAATCAATGTAACAGTTGTCCCAATTGGCAAGGCATATGGGAGACGGATCATACATTGATCCATGCAAATTCTTCCTACAATAGGCACTCTTTTGCCGTCCACTAATACTTCCATTCCCTGCAATCTCCGAATCCAGCCGTCTGCATATCCAATTGGAATGGTTCCAATCCATTCTTCTCCGTTTGCTTCATATGTGGATCCATAGCTAACTTTATCCCCTTGCTGTAATTTTTTCACATGGATAAGCTTTGATCGGAGTGTAAAAGCTTCCTTAAGAGTGAATGGAATTTCCTGCTCCATCTCAAGAGAAGGAGTTAGACCGTACATAGCAATCCCAATTCGAACCGCATTAAAGTACGCTTGAGAAAAACGCAATGCTGCAGCACTGTTACTACTGTGAACATATTTAGGCCTTTCCAATAGAACACTAAGCATATCTTTAAATAAATGGAATTGTTGTTCGAAATAGCTTCGATCAAGTTCATCTGCAGTGGCAAAATGGGTATAAATCCCTTCTAAATAGAACCTTTTATCCATCCGAAGCATCTGTTCCATTGTCTTTAATTCTTCCTTACTACGTATCCCAATCCGACCCATACCAGTATCAAGCTTAATATGAACCACAAGTTTATCTGTGTCCTTCAAATAATTTTTAGCCTCTTGAACCCAGTCCATTTGAAAAACCGTAATGCTAATATTGTGTTCAACTGCAATTTGAACATCCTTTGCCCTCGTAGCCCCGAGAACAAGAATGGGTGCTTGTATTCCCTTATTTCTCAATGCCATAGCTTCATCCATAAAGGCTACTGCTAAATAAGTTGCACCCGCCTCCAATGCCGCTTTTGAAACTTGAATATCACCATGTCCATAAGCATTTGCTTTTACAACTGCAATTATCTCAACATCATTAGGCAGTCTATTTTTTACAGAGCTTATATTTTCTGAAATGCAGCCTAGATCAATCTCTGCCCATGTATCCCTGAAAAAATAACCTTGCTCTTCCATGTTTCTCCCACTTTCCAAAATGCAAAATCAACTAATTTTTTATTATAACATTTCGATTATTGTACTCCTAATGCTAATTGTCAATTAATATACGGTAAATAAAAAGAGATGGATAAAATCTCCACCTCTACTCGTTATGTTATTCAACAATTAATTTGCCTGTCATCTTTGCATGGCCCGAACCACACATTACCGAGCAGTAGTAATCATAAGTTCCTGCTTTATCAGCAGTAAATTCAGCGCTACCATTCCCTTGAATGTTTATATTAAAGGCAGGGATAGCTAGTCCGTGTCCACCATCATCACTATGTAAGGTAATTTTAATTGCATCACCCTTTTTAATGTGGATCACCTTTTTGTCATATTTAAAATCGGTCGCTTCCACTTTTATATCAACTACTTTACCAGTAGTTTTACTGGCTGATGTTTTTGTGCTGCTCCCACAGGCACTTAACATAAAAACCATCAAAATTGCTGCAATGCATAAAGCTAACCACTTTTTCGTCATAGTAAGGGCTCACCTCAAAAAGTTTATTGTAAAGCTACTAAAATATAACATATCTTTCCATGGTGTTAAAGTTATTTACTTATAAGATTATAAACGCAAAAAAACAGGTCCTATTTATTAGAACCTGTTCATCATCTATTATTTTACCATGTCACCTTGAACTGAGCTTGCAACCTCGATTAATTCATCCTTTGTTAAATTCTTGGATGCGATCATATAATCAATTCCATTTTGTGACCAAGTAATAGAGTGCTCTGAAATGGCACCTACAGTAAAACCTAAATCAACCGGTTGACCATCCACATAGGTTGGAACCAAAGCAGCTGCTGGTTTTGCTGTTACCTTTTCCTGAATGAGAGTAAATGGCTTTTTACCTTCATACGTTAGGACAACCCTTTTACCATCCTCGATATTTAAATCCTTTTCTTCTATTAATTTTGTACCTGAAATTTTGGCTGTCGGATATTTAACAGTAAAGGAACTGTCATTCGCATTTGCCTTTGCCATTGCCGGAAGCCCAAGCTGTGCCCTTGTCATATTTTTTTTCATATCAAAATCTGACTTGTTTAAATTTGCATTAAATTTTACTTTTGTAAATTCGACTGTAACGAGGGCATTACGATCAGAGTCCATCACTTTTACACTAACCGGAGACAGGTCCCCTTTATTTAGCTTAATTTCCTGGAATGGCAGCATTTTATTATTTTGATAGCGGGTTTTTGTTTCAAAAACATAGTAATCCTTTGTGGTAGAGAATTTTGCTGTTTTGTCTTCAAGAATATCTTTAATTAATGATTCATACAAATAAGCTTGGCTGCTATTTTGTGGCCAATCACTTTGAAATTTAAAGCTTTTATTAAGAGCAGGAGTTAAAACAAAAACTCCTTCATCATTTCTTAGGATCATCTGGCTTTGGTCCTTAGCTGGATTTTCTAAATTTACACGATAATAGGTTGGATCTTTGTGCCAAATTTCCACATTATAAACCTGGGATTCCGTACCCATTTTTAGTGTCATTTTTGCATTTGCCTTGTATCCAGATAAATCAGAAAGCTTGCCATTTAAATCCTTCACCACATCATCTTGTGATTTAGTGCCACATGCTGCTAAAACAAAAACAACCATTAACCCTGTTAAAATCAAGAACAGCTTTTTCCTCATTCTTTCAACCCCTTCTTATCTCATTTTCGGATGATTATAGAGAAGAGAAAGGCAGGGATCAGGCAATGTTTAAAACAAATTGTAGCTAGAATGAAAGGTGATTAGAAAATTTGCTTTACTATGGTACCATGGCTGACCTTGTCTCTCCTATTTCCCTATGAATATATGAGACAACCTTATAAAATATGTCAGCCAAGTTAGACTCTTTCATTTTTCATTTTCTTCTATTATAACTTGTGCAATTGCATACTCCTTACTATGGGAAATGGATACATGCGCTTTTACCTCTGGAAATCTTACAAAGGGCTTCCCACGTTCATCCGTATCTATTTCAATATCTAAAAAGGATAGCTCCTTTCCAATTCCCGTTCCATTTGCTTTGGAAAAGGCCTCCTTCGCTGCAAATCTTCCGCCTAGAAATTCCACTCTTCTAGAATCAGATAATGCTTGATAGGTTTCTTTTTCTTTTTCTGTTAATATCCGATCAATAAATCGCTTTTGTTTTGCAATCATTTCTCTAACCCGAGGGAGCTCAATAATATCAATACCAATTCCTTTAATCATAATCTTACACCCTTCTATATAAATTATTATTAGCATAATAGTGTACAAGAAATAAAAACTGGTTATCATGTTTAGTATGGACATAAGGAGGTATAAAAATGTTTACAAGAACGGAAAACTTTCGGGATTTTATTCGATATTATCCCATTGTATCCATTATTATTGCCATTCATATTATTTTATATCTTTGCACCATTTTACCTTTTTTTCCTAATTACTGGTTTATTGAAACATTTTCTGGAGTTAATCTCTACATCATGGAAGGTGAATATTGGAGACTTATAACCCCAACCTTTATGCACAGCGGCTTTTCACATATGCTTTTTAATAGTATATCATTAATATTATTTGGTCCCGCTCTTGAAAGGATACTTGGCCCTGCTAGATTTGCCGTTGTTTATTTAGTTGCCGGTTTAATCGCCAATATTGCCACACTTTTCCTTGAGCCACTAACCTACTCACATGTCGGATCTAGCGGAGCCATATTTGGTTTGTTTGGGTACTATATGGCCATTATTCTTTTTAGGAAGAAGTGGCTATCAAGAGAAAACACTCAAATTATTTTAACTCTTTGTGCCGTCAGCTTAATCATGACCTTTTTACAACCAAACATTAATATCACCGCACATTTATTCGGCTTACTTGGAGGTTTCCTCTTAGGTGCCATTCCTTATTTCAATAAAAGAGATTTTTCAAATTCCATGCGAGACATGGCTAGTTGGGCTGGACGAACCAAACAGGGATTCTCCAAACATTCTCCCGTAAAGATCATTTTTTGGGGTGTCATTGTACTATTTACACTCATCGGTTTTTGGACAAAAGGGTTATGAGGGTTGGCTTCATTTTCGGCATCAACCCTCTTTTTTTGCAGCATACCATATAAAAATATCTTGAATATCTTTTTGGTCCAAATCTGTTACATGACCACCAGACATCCCTTTACCCGACTTAATAAATGCATCCACAGTCGCAAGATTCTTTTTCCTTTGAAAGTAGCTTTCATGAACCTTCAAGGCTTGGATTTTATTTTTCTTCATAAATAATGTGTGGCGAATCAATAATCGATAACGAATACTTAATTGCTGATTTTCAATATTCCAACCAGCATCTTTAAATTTTAGGATAGCCCAAATGGATATACCTAAAAGGAAGATCAATGAAAACAATCCCCAAAGTTTGAGAAAATAGAGCGAGAGGATGACAATCGGGATACCTATATACCAAGTTTTGAATATATAGCGATACATTGCCCTTTTCGGAATGGGATTAAACATGGATGTTATTTGATAATCCTTTAAAAATGGCCCAATGATCGAATTAATTTTGTCTGCCTTTACCATCGGCAACAGAACAACACTTGAACCCTCAGAACTAACGGAGGTCCCCCCGGCACTTTCTATAAAAACAGATGCATATCCAGTCAGTTGCCGAACAAAACTCTCACTTAAACGGATAGCTTGAATTCTATTTAACGGAATAGTGATTTGTCTTTTTTCAAAAAGGCCTTGTGAAATAACCAAATCATCATCATTTTTCGTTACTGTAAAGTTGGCATACTTCAGCATTGTTCTTATTAGTGCCACTATCCAAAGAACAAAAAGACCTAGAAAAGCTATGCTAACTACAAGTAATAGGCTGCTAGCTGTTGGATATACAACCCTTCCAAATATTTTCCTCAAAGGAACCATATCATCCATCTGGGATAAAAAGGCCAACATAGCAGAAATGATTACCCCAACCCCACCAGAAGTCAAGGACAGGAGAAGAAGCTGCCCAGTCGTAATTTGATATACTGGAGTTGAATCTGGAGCCGCAACCATTTGGCCTATTTTTTTAAAGGAAGAAAAACCTGCCTGAATAAACTCCGCCTCACGCTTAGATATAGCAGAAAGAACTGCTTCTGCACCGTCAGATAAAACACCGCCAGCCGTTTCCATTTGTACCCGAACTAAGCCGAACATTCGTTGTAATACCCCTTGTGAAATATCTATACTTTGAATTCTCTCAAAAGGGATATGCCTTTTCTTCCTGATAAAAACCCCATGCTCCATCCGAAGTTCTCCATCTTCAAAAAAATAGGTAAACCTGAACCAAGAAATGAAGCTTGAAAAAAATGAAAAGAATATAACAATAAGGGAGATAATTAATGAAATAAAAGCCTTGTCACTCCCTTTTTGGCCAAAGAAAAGGACGGCTAGCAAAGGAAAGAGGAGTTTTTTTATTTTCCCCCCTAAACTTACCAATATAGAGATAGGATGGAGTCTTTTTGGTTTATACATCTTCATCTGACACCCTTGCTAATTTAGATATAGAAATCCTTAGCCTATCTGCTTCCTTTTCCTCTAATGCGGGAATTTCATGCACAGTTGCGGCCGTATGAACAATAACAGAGGCTAGGTGGTATGTTCGATAAATCGGTCCCTGTACCGTATCAACATGCTGTACACGTACCATCGGAATTAATGTCCGTCTTTTAATGATAACGCCTCCCTGAAGTTCAATTTCCTCTTCACGAACCTCATACCTCCAATATTTCCATCTTAAAAGAGGAAATAAATAAATATCTAAAAAGGAAAAAATCAATCCTAATCCTCCGGCAATGAAGGTGACCCAAATAAGCCAGTGAAAAAATTGCATAAGAAAATAAACGAAAGCCACAATGATCCAACCAATTACCGACTTTATAATTCCTGATATTCTCCAAACTTTTAATGCCTTTTTGGAAATTCTGTTTTCAAGTTCCATTTGGCTCTCCTCTTTCCAATATTTCAATATGCTAAAACTACTCTTTTTATTTAAGCTACCTTTTAAACGGCTTCAGTATGTATAGAAAAAAAAGAAGCCTGAAAGAAAAATTCACTTTTTCCAGGCTTCTTTTAACTCTCATATAATTCAAGTGGCAATCCATCTGGATCAGCGAAGAAGGTAAATCTTTTGTTCGTCATGGAATCTATACGAACAGGCTCAACTTGTATTCCCTCTTCTTGCAGGAATAGAACTGTTGCATAAATATCATCAACCTCAAAGGCAAGGTGCCTTAAACCAGCAGCCTCAGGATAGCTTTTTCTTTCCGGTGGATTTGGAAAGGAAAACAATTCAATTTGATATTGCCCATTTACTTCTAAATCTAACTTGTAGGATTTTCTTTCCTCCCGGTAGATTTCCTTAATAGGAGTTAATCCTAAAATCCTTACATAAAAGTCTTTTGATTTTTCATAATTGGAGCAAATAATTGCTACATGATGGACCTTCATTATCTTCATTCTTCTCACTACCTATTCAATATATATATGAAGAAGCCTTCCTTGTAAAGTGGAAAGTAAATGCAAAAAAGGCCATTCAAAAGGTACCCCCTTTTTAAAACGGCCTTTATTTCTTAATGATTAAAGCTTCTTGGCTTTGTGGATCCACGTTTTTCATTCGTTCTTGGCTTAAATGGAGCCTTTTTCCGACTACGGGAGGAATCAAAATTTCTTGGCTCACTACTTCTTTTTCGATCCTGTGGCTTACGTTCTCTTTTCCCTGGCAGAGGATGCTCTTCTGTTAACTTGACAGGAGTAGTATCTGGTTCCTTCGTTAACATTTTTAATACAGCTGCAACGACGGTTGATGGATCATTATCCTCTAAAAGCTCCAGTGCCGCAGCTTTGTAGTAGTGTAAGTTGTTAGATTCAATGGTCTGAATAATCTTTTCTACAACAGCTTTCTGTTGTCCTTCTAATGCCTCATCTAAAGTTGGGGCCTTCATTCGTTCCATCTTACGTTTTGTTGTTTTTTCCACAACTGCAAGGTAAGATTTCTCTCTTGGGGTAATAAACGTCAATGCTACTCCAGTTTTACCAGCACGTCCTGTACGGCCAATCCGGTGTACATAGCTTTCTGGGTCCTGTGGAATATCAAAATTATAAACATGAGTGACGCCTGAAATATCTAATCCTCTGGCTGCAACATCTGTTGCAACTAGAACGTCAATCGTTCCTTCTTTAAATTTGCGTAATACAGAAAGGCGTTTTGCCTGACTTAAATCGCCATGAATACCTTCTGCAGTGTAACCTCGTAAAGTTAATGCTTCAGACAGTTCATCTACGCGACGTTTTGTACGACCAAAAACAATTGCTAATTCTGGTGATTGAATATCAAGAAGTCTTGTTAGAACATCAAATTTATTTTTTTCTTGTACTTCAAGGTAATATTGTTCAATAGAAGGAACAGTCATTTCTTTCATTTTTACACGAACAACTTGAGGGTCCTTCATAAATCTTTCAGCCATTCTTTGAATTGGTGTTGGCATAGTGGCTGAGAAAAGTAGTGTTTGGCGTTCAGCAGGAATTTCTGCCAAAATAGCTTCAATATCTTCAATAAAGCCCATGTTCAGCATTTCATCTGCTTCATCAAGAATAGTAGTATGAACTTGATCCAAACGCATGGTCTTTCTGTTTATATGGTCAAGTAATCGACCTGGTGTACCTACAATGATATGAGGGAATTTTTTTAATGAACGAATTTGCCTACTGATATCTTGTCCTCCATAAATTGGTAAGACACGAACTCGTTTTCCTGATCCAATTTTATAAAGTTCTTCAGAAACTTGAATCGCAAGCTCACGAGTTGGGGCAATTATGATTCCTTGAATGGCGTCCATTTTAATATCAACTTTTTCAACTAACGGAATACCAAAGGCTGCAGTTTTTCCTGTTCCAGTTTGTGCTTGACCAATCAGGTCCTTATTTTGTAAACTCAATGGAATGGTTTCTGCCTGAATTGGTGTTGCTTCCTCAAAACCCATTTTTAGAACGGCTTTCAAAGTAGCTTGGCTAATACCTAAGTCTTGAAACTTTGTCAATGTTTTCATTCTCCTTCATCTATTTTCCAAATTATTTTTTAGGTTTATATTTATTCTGTCTGGGGCTTTATCTAACAAAAAAAGACATTCCTCCTCCTTAGGAGTATGCCCTTTACTTACTATCCTTTAGACACGTTGATACCAATCATACCACCTTTTATTATATATTGCAATATAAGTGTAGTATTTAGTTCGTTAGCCTAAAGAAATGGATGTTTAGCCAACAGTGATTTATATATTCCTATCGGTTAAAAAATCGAAAACTTGGGAAAAAAGGGCTTCTCTTTCCTCACAATAACAAATATGATGTTTTGAATTTTTCATGTAGATTAGCTTTTTTTGCTCGGTACTGATTGTTCGGTATAAATATTCAGCACTACTTGGTGGGACAATTCCATCACATTCTCCCTGTGCAATCAAGGTTGGTACTTTTACTTGCGTGAGTATAGGTCTAATAAATGAAACAAGCTTGCGAAATTGTATAGTAGCTGTAAAAGGTGTTTCTTTTATTTTTCTTTGATACCGTCTAAATAATTCATTCTTTCGTAAGTTTCCTCGTAAAGAATCCTTCACCATGTTCCTAATATCTATACCTAATTGCTTTGGATTCACATAATAGGCAGCTGCACTAAGTAAAATAAGTTTATTAACCGGGTACATGGTGGCAAGGTAGCTTGCTATCATTCCGCCCATCGAAAAACCAATAACATACACTTTCTCGCATTTTTCAAAAAGGGCTTTTAATTCTTTTTCCGCACACGTAATCCACTGATTATATTGAATCCCATTTAAATAAGAGGATTCTCCATGACCTGGGAGAGTGGGTACATAAAAAACCCAATTGGTCCGTTCTTTTAGATACTCTACCAAGGGTTCTACTTCATATGGAGCACCCGTAAAACCGTGAATACATAAACAGCCAATCATTTTCAATCACCCAGACTTTACAATCCTTTTTGCAAGGAAGTAACAACCTCTTCTAATTTCATCCCCCTGGATGCTTTAACAAGTACCAGTGTTGCCTCATCAACATGCTTTTTCAATTCATCAATTAGTTCTTGTTTATTCGTATAAGCAAATACCTTTTCTTCACCTAGAACAGCTCTTGCTCCTTCAGCAATTTTTAGCCCTAAATTTCCATACGTAAATAACATCGAGATTTTTTTAGCATGTAATTCTTTACCAACTTGTAGATGATATTGTTCCTCCTGAGGTCCTAACTCCAGCATATCACCTAAAACAAGGATTTTTTTTGTATACCCTTGCAAATTTGACACTAACTCAATTGCCGCCAACATTGAGGTAGGGCTCGCATTGTAAGCGTCATTAATAACCTTTTCCCCGTGTTTACCCTCTACTAACTCCATCCGCATATTTGTTAATTTTACATTAGCAAGTCCTTTATCCATTTCTTCAAATGAAATAGCAAAATAATTAGCAATTAACATAGCAGAGAGTGCATTTAAAATATTATGTGTTCCCAAAACAGGAAGTCTAAAGCTTTCGTTTACTCCATTTACTTTAAAATCATTTCCATGTTCAAGTTGAGTAATTTCAGTAGGATACAAATCATTCAATTTACTTCTGCCAAAGGTTTTTACTTGTATATTGCCCTTATATTGATGAATTCTCTCCATTAATAGCGGTTCATCACCGTTAAGGACAGCTAGTCCTCCATCTTGAAGGCCGGACATAATCTCGAGCTTCGCTTCTGCAATTCCTTCTCTTGATCCAAGATCGAGCAAGTGTGACTCACCAATATTGGTTATGATAACTGCATCTGGACGGGCTAGTTTAGTTAGAAAGTCAATTTCCCCTCTACCGCTCATTCCCATTTCAAGAATAGCTATTTCTGTATCCTCCCTAAGACCAAGGACAGTTAAAGGCAACCCAAGATGGTTATTATAATTTCCTTCTGTTTTTTGAACTTTATATTTAAGAGAGAGTAAATTTGCTGTAATATCCTTAGTCGTTGTCTTACCATTACTTCCGGTAATCCCAACAACCTTTACATGTAACTCTGTTCGATACTTTCTGGCCAACTCTTGCACTGCTTTTAAACAATCCTCAACGATTAAAATAGGCAACTCCATTGGAGGATTAGGTACATCCCTTTGCCAAAATGCAGCAGCAGCTCCTCTTTGAATGGCATCAGCGACATATTTATGCCCATCCATATGTTCCCCTTTAAATGGGACAAATAAATTACCTTTTTCAATTTTTCTAGAATCAATTGATATGCCTTCCACCGTTATATTGGCAAATGAAGGAATATTATTTTGTATGGAGATCATTTCAGAAATCTGCTTTAACGTACGTTTTATCATCTTTTCCCTCCTTAAAGAAGAATGAAATAAAGGAAGGACAATCCAAAGTACAGAGCAGCCCTAAATTACTATGCGCAAAAGTGACACTTACATCTGCCACAGTAATCGTAATTTAGGATGATAGGCTCCATTGGATTATCCTCTTTTATAGTTAAAAACTATACTTAATTTGTTGTTTTTCAGCATGTCTTTCCTTTGCCAACTCAACAAGCTTCTCGATTAATTGTGGATACTCCATTCCAGTGTGCTTCCATAAAAGAGGGAACATGCTGAAAGGAGTAAAACCAGGCATGGTATTTACCTCATTTATTAATGCTCTCCCATCCTTTGTTAGGAAGAAATCCGCACGAACCAGACCAGAACAATCTAGTGCTTTATAAGCCTTAAGAGCCATCTTTTTAATTTCTTCATACTCTTCATTGGTTATTTCAGCAGGAATAATTAATGCTGTATTACCGTCTTCATATTTTGCTTTATAATCATAAAAGTCTTTCTTAGGCACTATTTCTCCCGTAACAGAGCACTCAGGGTAATCATTACCAAGGACGCCAATTTCAATTTCCCGTGTAGTGACACCTTCCTCAATAATAATTTTACGATCAAATTGGAATGCTTCAATAAATGCAGCAGCTAATTCATCACGGGTTAAGCATTTACTAATCCCAACACTTGACCCTAGATTTGCCGGTTTAACAAAGCAAGGATAACCAAGCTCTTCCTCCACTTTGCTATAAACATTCTCTTTTTCCTTTTCCCATTCACTTCGCAAAAATGCCATGTAGTTAACTTGAGCTAACCCGGCATGTGCGAAAATATTCTTCATTACAACTTTATCCATTCCTGCTGCAGAAGCTAAAACACCGTTCCCAACATAAGGTAGGTTCAATAATTCCAGCATTCCCTGCACGGTTCCATCTTCTCCATTTGGGCCATGTAATAGAGGGAAAATAACATCAAGACCTTCTTTTTCCCCTTGAAAGACTGATGGTGCTAACGAGGAAGTTACTTGCTCTATCCCTTGAAATTCGAGTGCTTTTACATTTTCTACCGGACCATTTAATTGGGGACCTTTAATCCATTCTCCTTGAACTGTTATGTAGATGGGGTGAATTTCAAACTTCTCTAAATCCAATGCTTTTATCACCGCAAGAGCAGTTTGTAAGGATACTTGATGCTCAGCAGATTTCCCACCGTATAATAATCCAATTTTTGTTTTCATAGTAAACCTCCATCTTCTCTTTACCATTTATTATTTTACCACTTTATAAATCAATAAGGGAATTTCATATCCCTTTTTCGGGGGTTTTTTCATACTATAAATTTATGTTTACACTGCTTGACTAAAACCCTTTTTAAACGAAAATCTCCCCTTGTCCGGAGAGATTAATCAACAAATCTATAGTCATTAAACCACGAACAACTTCCACTCTTTTGTCTTTTTATCAAAAATAATTTTGGCATGGCATACTTTCGTTGAGATTTCCTCATATTCTTCATACATATCATCCATATTAGCAAAATCACCAATAACCCATATTGGAATTTCCACACGTCCCCTTTGATGATCTGCATCTTTCAAGGAAATACAAATACCTTCTTTAATAAACGGTGTTAATGATAATAAAATTTCTTTATTCACTGGTGGATATGTTCGTTTTTTCCGGATACCTAAAAGAGTTTTTTCCAATTTAAGTTCTCCTAGCTTATCCGAGATACTTATACTCAGCATATGAAAGAAGTCCTTAAAGCTTCGATAATAGATTTTATTAAACCAACCGTCATCATGCGCTAAATAAACGAAACGGTTTTCTAACTTATTGTAGAAGGGTACCCTTAGATGCTGTTTCAAATGCCCTAAGTATAAAAGCTCAGCAATTTCCTGTCCAGTAAGTTCATTTAACCCTTCTTCTTCAACAAAGTCAATCCAACAAAAATCACCATATTCATATACATCTTCCTCAGCCAATTTAGCTACTTTAATGTCAGGACAATATTCAAGTAAGGTATGCATATTAAATTCGGTATCATCAAATCGGTGCTTTAATAAAAGCAAATGATTGAGTGAACCTGAAAGGGCTTTGGCGAATTCATCAAATTCAATGCCATAGGACATTACGAATTGTTCAGTTTGATTTAAATGAATATAGATGAGATCCCGAATGTCCTGATGATGCTTTTTCAAACCAAACTCCTCCGATCGAGAAATCTATATATAGAAGAAACTATTCTTTCAGAATGTAAGAAAAAAAACAGCTTCCTACTGAAAACTGTCAACGTATTTAAAGGTCTTTCTTATTTTATCAAAAATGATACAAATAGCGTATTTCATTTCTTTTACAAATTCATTATTTCCTCTAATTTATTATGAACTGGATATCCCACTAATATTTATTTAAAAATAACATAAATAATATAGCATAATTTTCTAATTATTGTCATTATATACCTTATATATATATATCTTGTAGGACAACTCCGAAACAAATTCAATAGCCTGGCTTTCCTTTCTTTCAATTGGAAACTAGTATAAACCAGGACATGAAACTATGAATGTGCGAAGGTGGACTATGTCAAATTTCGTTTACACTATTTTAACGATGCTTTCGTCTTTGGGTTATGTAGGAATTGCTTTGGGACTAATGATTGAAATTATTCCGAGTGAAATTGTTTTAGGTTATGGCGGCTATATGATCTCAAAAGGAATCATGAATTATCCAATGGCTGTTCTTTCAGGGGTCATCGGAGGAACGATTGCCCAATTATTTTTATATTGGGCAGGTTTTTATGGTGGTCGTCCATTTTTAGAGAAATACGGGAAATACGTACTAATTCGTAAAAAACAGATTGATATTTCTGAGCAATGGTTTCAAAAATATGGTGCAGGTGTCATTTTCTCTGCACGGTTTATTCCTGTTGTAAGACATGCCATTTCCATCCCAGCCGGTATTTCTAAAATGCCTATTAGTAAATTTACCTTTTATACGATTGCTGCTATTGTACCATGGACTATTTTGTTTCTTTATTTAGGAGATAGTTTAGGCAAGAATTGGACGAACATCAAAACCTACGCAGAACCTTATGTAATGCCTTTTGTCGTGGCTGCTGTTATTATTGCTGTTATGTATTTTTGGGTGAAAAGAAAAAAATAAAGGACGCCAATTGGTATCCTCAAATTGGCGAGAAAAGGTATTTTTCTTGCCAATTTTTTATTAATTGATGGTTTCTACTAACCGGCCTATTGATCACCGCTACGGACATCTTTGTTCATACTTAGCGTAGCATTTATACCGAGACGTTCTCTCATCTCAATGACCGAAACTCTTTTTTAAATTGGAAAACGGGGTCTGAGACGGGCGCTCAGTGACCGAAACTCTTTTTAAAATTGGAAAACGGGGTCTGAGACGCGCGCTCAGTGACCGAAACTCTTTTTAAAATTGGAAAACGGGGTCTGAGACGCGCGCTCAGTGACCGAAACTCTTTTTAAAATTGGAAAACGGGGTCTGAGACGGGCGCTCAGTGACTGAAACTCTTTTTAAAATTGGAAAACGGGGTCTGAGACGGGCGCTCA
>JAUZPL010000007.1 GCA_030705955.1 Bacillota bacterium
CCCGCGGAAAGCGAGCGTCTGGAGCGGAAATCAACTTGCCCGTTTATGAGGTTTTGCCTTTTTTGTCCAAAATAAAAAAGATTGCCGAGAAAAAATACCCCTTTCTCGACAATCTGAAGAGACCGTAATGGTCTCTATTTTTTTGCTGTAAATTTTGCTTGGACTTTGTTTTTTTTACGATCCCGATGCAAAATAAATCCAGCAACAAAGCCTAATCCTCCAATAAATAGAAGGAAACCAATTAGAAATTGCAGCCATAAAAATGGAATTGGAGCTTGCAGGATTCCAAATGTCATATCTCTCATTAATTTGATACCAAGAGCAGCTAAAAATCCAGGGATTACTAAGATCATTAGAGCAATTATTCGTTTCACTATAAATCCCCCACTAAAATAATAGAAAATCATAAAATCCTCTAAAGAAATGATAGTATACACATGAAATTTGTCAAGGGAACGTATAAACGTTAAAATGAAAATGAAAAATATTGCATATTTTTCATTTTAGCATATGAAATTATTTTCTAAACCTTTAAAGCCAAAACGGAGGTTTGATACATGCAAAATGTGATGATTGTTGGTGCTGGAAAAGGTGGTACAGCAATTCTCAAAATTCTTCTTGAAACAAAAATGTTAAATGTAAAAGTGATGATTGACCGTAACCACGATACCCCAGGAATCATATTAGCTAAACGGGAAGGCATCACAACCGGTACCTCTTGGCTACCTTTTTTGAATGATAATATTGATATCATCATTGAGGTTACTGGTGATGAGTATGCTTTTCAAGAATTAAGAAAAATGAAGAGGAAAAATACGGTTTTAATTCCTGGAAGTGTGGCCTTTCTCATTTCTAAGCTAATGGAAGAAAAAGAAGAACTTGTTAAAAAGCATCGAAATGAATCTTACCAGCACGATCTCATATTTAATTCTATTGATGATGGGATGGTGGTCATTGATCCAAATGGAATCATTATCCTTTATAATCGTAGAGCGGAAGAAATGATGGGATATAAAAGAGAGTTTGCAATAGGGAAGTTTGTTTCTGAAGTAATCTCACAGAGTCGTCTCCCACTTATTCTACAATCAAGGAGGATGGAAGTAAACCAAGAGATGATTTTAGAAAATGGTAGAAAAATAATTACAACTCGAATCCCCATTATTGAGGAAAATGGAACAATTATTGGTGCTTTTGCAGTTTTTAAAGATATTACTGAAGTGGTAAAGCTTGCAGAGGAAATCACAGATTTAAAGGAAATTCAAACAATGCTGCAAGCGATTATTCATTCGAGTGATGATGCAATTTCCGTTGTCAATGAAAATGGGCAAGGAATTTTGATCAATCCCGCATATACCCGCATAACGGGACTTTCACAAGAACAAGTGATTGGAAAACCAGCGACTGCCGACATTTCAGAAGGTGAAAGTATGCATATGCAAGTGCTTAAAACAAGAAGAGCTGTACGCGGTGTGGCAATGAGAGTGGGTCCAAACAAAAAAGAAGTGATCGTAAATGTTGCCCCCATTATTGTTAAAGGGAAATTAAAGGGCAGTGTGGGTGTCATACATGATATGTCAGAAATAAAATCACTTAGTCGAGAACTTACCCGAGCAAGACAAATTATTCGTACCCTAGAGGCTAAATATACGTTTGAGGATATAATTGGAAAGTCTGAAGAAATGGTAATTGCAATAGAACAAGCCAAGTTGGGTGCAAAAACACCTGCAACGGTTTTGCTTCGAGGGGAATCTGGCACTGGAAAAGAATTATTTGCCCACGCCATACATAATGCTAGTGATCGTAAATATAACAAATTTATTCGTGTTAATTGTGCAGCTATTTCTGAATCCCTATTAGAAAGTGAATTATTTGGATATGAGGAAGGTGCCTTTTCTGGAGCTAGAAGAGGCGGGAAAATTGGAATATTCGAAGAAGCAAATAATGGAAGTATTTTTCTTGATGAGATAGGTGAACTATCTGCAAATACCCAGGCAAAATTATTAAGGGTACTTCAGGAGCATGAGGTTCTTCGTGTAGGGGGAACAAAGCCAGTCTCGATAAATGTTAGAATCATTGCTGCAACAAATGTTAACCTTGAAAAAGGAATTGCTCAAGGCACATTTAGGGAAGACTTATATTATCGATTAAATAGGATGCCAATTCAAATTCCACCTTTACGAAATAGAAAGGAAGAAATTCCTTTGCTTTGTGAAAGACTTATACAAAAAATAAACCGAGATTATGGCCGTAATGTTGAAGAGGTTATGGAAACTACCATGATCCAGTTGATGGAGTATGACTGGCCGGGAAATGTAAGGGAATTGGAGAACATCCTAGGCCGAGCCATTATATTTATGAATAATTATGAGACATCAATTAGAATCGAGCACCTTCCTGAATTGAAGAATAAGCAAAAAGGGATAAAACAAAATATGGAAATAGAGGCACCTGTACAGGGAAAATCATTAGCAGAAATGTTGGAGTTATATGAATCGAAACTTATTCAACAAACATTGAATCGTTTGAACGGAAATAAGACATTAACAGCAAAAACCTTAGGCTTATCTGTACGGAATTTGTATTATAAGCTTGAAAAACACAAACTTGAAACAAATGGCATGCAATAAATTTCATGGTTGAAAAAAATTGCATGATGTCTTAGTAAATAAAATGAAGCGTTTTCACTGTTTTTGTGTTGGCATGAATATTGCATATTAAATAATTGAGTTTCAGTTTTTAATATAGAAAGGGTTGAATCAAGTTGTTACTGGAATTACTCATTAATCGAGCAACCCAAGAGGGAAAAAAAACAGTAGCAGTAGCCGCTGCAGAAGATGAAGAAGTTATTCGTGCAGTAATAGAAGCGGTGAAGCTAAAATTAGCTCATTTTATTTTATTTGGTAATCAGGAAATACTTCAAGAACTTTTAAGTCAAGAAAATATCAGCTTTGGTGAAGAACAACTAAAAATTGTTCATGTTGAGTCAAAGGAAGATGCTGCAGAATTCGCTGTAAAAGCTGTAAAAGGAAATGATGCGGATGTTTTAATGAAAGGAAATATTCCTACAAATGTTTTAATGAAAGTTGTTTTAAATAAGGAATATGGCCTGCGCACAGGAAGAGTACTTTCACATGTAGCGGTTTTTGAATTCCCCGATGCGGATCGTATTATGATTTTAACAGATGCCGGAGTGAATATTGCTCCAAATTTAGAGCAAAAAGCACAAATTGCTAAAAATGCTGTTGAGCTAGCACATTCCATCGGAATTGAAAATCCTAAGTTAGCACCTATTGCAGCAGTTGAAGTAGTAAACCCAGCGATGCAAGCAACAATTGATGCTGCGGCATTAACGATGATGAATAAACGTGGACAAATTACAGGTTGTTTAATTGACGGTCCATTGGGCCTTGATAATGCGGTTTCATCCTTTGCCGCTGAACATAAAGGGATTCATAGTGAAGTTGCTGGAAAAGCAGACATCCTTTTAGTCCCAACAATTGAAGTTGGAAATGCCTTATATAAATCCTTTGTTTATTTTGCGAAGGCCAAGGTTGGTGCTATTATTACTGGTGCAGCAGCACCTATTGTGTTAACTTCAAGAGCAGACTCTGCTGAGAGTAAGTTATATTCTCTGATCCTCGCGCTATGCTCTGTAAAAAAATAATGATCTTAAAACTTTAGAGGAGGAATTTTAATATGGAAATCTTCAAGTATTTAGAAAAATATGATTATGAGCAATTGGTATTTTGTCAAGATAAACAATCAGGATTAAAAGCAATTATTGCTATCCATGATACAACATTAGGACCAGCACTTGGCGGCACACGTATGTGGACATATGAATCTGAGGAAGCTGCAATTGAAGATGCTCTTAGACTTGCAAAGGGTATGACATATAAGAATGCTGCTGCAGGCTTAAACCTTGGTGGTGGTAAAACCGTTATTATCGGCGACCCACGCAAGGATAAGAGCGAGGAATTATTTCGTGCTTTTGGAAGATATGTACAAGGATTAAATGGGCGTTATATCACTGCAGAGGATGTAGGTACAACTGTTGCTGACATGGATTTAATCCATGAGGAAACTGATTTTGTTACAGGCATCTCCCCAGCGTTTGGCTCTTCAGGAAATCCATCACCTGTAACCGCGTATGGTGTATATCGTGGTATGAAAGCAGCTGCAAAAGCAGCATTTGGATCTGATTCATTAGAAGGAAAAGTGGTGGCCATACAAGGTGTTGGAAATGTTGCATATACTCTTTGCCGTCACCTTCATGAAGAAGGTGCTAAACTGATTGTAACAGACATTAATAAGGAAGCAGTACAACGTGCAGTTGATGATTTTGGTGCAAAAGCAGTGGATCCAAATGAAATTTATGGCGTTGATTGCGATATTTATGCCCCTTGTGCTTTAGGTGCTACTATTAATGATCAAACGATTCCATTATTAAAAGCAAAGGTAATCGCAGGTTCAGCGAATAACCAATTGAAAGATACTACCCATGGTGACATTATTCATGAAATGGGAATTGTTTATGCACCAGACTATGTAATTAACGCAGGTGGTGTAATCAATGTAGCTGATGAATTATATGGATACAACTATGATCGTGCAATGAAAAAGGTGGAACAAATTTACACAAGCATTGAAAGAGTTATCGAAATTTCAAGGCGTGACGGTATTCCAACCTATGTTGCTGCTGACCGTATGGCAGAAGAACGTATTGAAAAAATGCGTAACTCTCGCAGTCAATTTTTACGCAATGGTCACAATATTTTGAGCCGCAGATAGGAGAAAAAACCTATAGGAGCGGAATAAAAAATACCTAGATTAAAACTGATTAGCTAAGGCTGAGCGCTGAATGATCTATTCAGCGCCTTTGCCCTTTAAAATACTTGTAAAATTTCTTTGGAGGTCAAAACATTGCAAGAAAAAGTATATCGGATTCTCATCATCAACCCGGGTTCGACTTCCACCAAGATTGGGGTCTTCGATAATGAAGCTTCTATTTTCGAGAAAACTATCCGACATGATGCAATTGTCATTAATACATTTGATAATATAATTGATCAATACGAATTTAGGAAAACCACCATTCTTGAAACGCTTGATCAAGAAGGCATGAATATTTCCAAGCTTGATGCTGTTTGTGGGCGCGGAGGTTTACTTCGTCCAATTGAAGGCGGTACATATAGTGTTAATAACGCCATGCTTTGTGATCTTCGGTCTGGATTTGCAGGGCAACACGCCTCAAATCTTGGGGGAATTCTTGCATACGAAATTGCGACTGGTTTAAATATTCCTGCTTTTATTGTTGATCCAGTTGTTGTGGATGAACTTGATTCTATTGCAAGAATATCAGGCTTTTCTTTAATTGAAAGAAAAAGTATTTTTCATGCTTTGAACCAAAAAGCAGTGGCAAGAAGAGTGGCAAAAGAGCTAGGAAGAAAATATAACGACTTAAACTTGATCGTAACCCATATGGGTGGTGGAATTACCGTTGGGGTCCACAAACAAGGAAGAGTGGTGGATGTCAATAATGGTTTGCACGGTGATGGACCTTTTAGCCCTGAACGTGCTGGAACCGTACCTGCAGGAGATTTAATTACGCTATGCTATTCCGGTGAATTTTATATGGAAGAAGTTATGAAGAAACTTGTCGGTCAAGGCGGGTTAGTTGGATATCTTGGAACAAATGATGCGGTTAAAGTAGAAAAAATGATTGAAAACGGCGATGAAAAGGCTAAACTTGTTTATGATGCCATGGCATATCAAGTTGCAAAGGAAATTGGTGCTGCCAGTACTGTTCTTGAAGGAAAAGTAGATGCCATTATTTTAACAGGTGGTCTTGCATTTGGAAAAAGTTTTGTGAAATCAATCACTGATAGGATAAATTGGATAGCAGATGTCATTGTTCAGCCAGGTGAGAATGAATTACAGGCATTGGCTGAAGGAGCTCTACGTGTTCTTAAGGGTGAAGAAGAAGGAAAGGTATATCCAGGTTAGTTTCATATCAAATTTTTAGGTAAGGGGGATAAGTAGATGGCACAGGAATATGATTTGGTCATTCTTGGTGGCGGAACAGGTGGTTATGTTGCTGCAATTCGGGCCTCACAGCTAGGCTTGAAAACAGCTATTGTTGAAAAAGGGAAGCTTGGAGGTACGTGTCTTCACAAGGGGTGTATTCCAAGTAAAGCGCTACTTCGAAGTGCTGAGGTTTATTCGACAGCAAAACGTAGCGATGAATTTGGTATATCTGTTAATGATGTAACAGTGAACTTTGGGAGAGTACAAGAACGAAAAACAAAAATTATTGAAACCCTTCATAAAGGTGTACAGCACTTAATGAAACAAGGGAAAATTGATGTATTTGAGGGCTTTGGCAGGATTTTAGGGCCATCCATTTTTTCACCAATGCCGGGCACTATTTCTGTAGAAATGAATAATGGCTCTGAAAATGAAATGCTTTTACCAAAGAATGTAGTGATTGCAACTGGTTCACGCCCACGTACCCTTCCAGGATTAGAGATTGACGGGGAATATGTATTTACTTCTGATGAAACGTTAGAACTTGAAGCCCTTCCAGAATCTATTATTATTGTTGGTGGGGGCGTTATTGGCATCGAATGGGCATCTATGTTATCTGATTTTGGTGTTGAAGTAACGGTAGTGGAATATGCAGACAGGATTATCCCAACAGAGGATAAGGAAATTTCCAAAGAAATGCAGCGCTTGCTAAAGAAAAAAGGAATAAAAATTGTAACAAGTGCCAAAGTATTGCCTGAAACATTGGTAAAGGATAATGGTATTGCCATTTCTGCTGAAGTGAAGGGTGCCTTAAAAGAATTCAGGGCAGAAAAACTTCTTGTTTCTGTAGGCCGTCAAGCAAATGTAGAGGGTATTGGTCTTGATAATACAGAAATCCAACTGGAAAAAGGCTCAATTGTGACAAATGAATTTTTTCAAACAAAAGAATCTCACATATATGCTATAGGTGATGTTATTGGTGGACTTCAACTTGCCCATGTTGCTTCCCATGAAGGAATAATTGCTGTTGAACATATTGCTGGAAAGAGCCCAGCCACAATGGATTACAATCTAGTTTCAAGATGTATTTACAGTAATCCAGAAGTTTCAAGTGTAGGACAAACAGAAGATCAAGCGAAAGAAAATGGTCACAATGTAAAAGTAGGAAAATTCTCCTTCAGGGCAATTGGTAAGGCACTTGTTTTTGGAGAATCCGATGGATTTGTTAAAATAATTGCTGATGCGGATACCGATGATATTCTTGGGGTGCATATGATTGGACCGCATGTCACAGACATGATTTCTGAGGCAGGTTTAGCAATGGTACTGGATGCGACTCCATGGGAAATTGCTCACACAATCCATCCACACCCAACATTAACTGAAGCTATTGGGGAAGCTGCTTTAGCAGTTGATGGGAAGGCACTACACTCTTAAAATATTTTAGCTTTTTAACGTTCATCGTTGATTTTACTAAGAGGAAATCAACCAAGAAAATTGATTTGCTAAATTTTTAAACGAACAATTCGGGAGGTTAGTAATAAATGACAGAAAATCGTCATGAAGCATTAGGCTTAAGCAACCAAAAAGTGTTGGAAATGTATGAAACCATGCTTTTGGCTCGCCGTATTGATGAAAGAATGTGGCTATTGAACCGGGCAGGGAAAATTCCTTTTGTCATATCTTGTCAAGGTCAAGAAGCCGCTCAAGTAGGTGCAGCATTTGCACTGGATAAAGAAAAGGATTATGTTCTTCCATATTATCGAGATATGGGAGTTGTATTAACATTTGGTATGACACCAAAAGACTTAATGCTTTCGGGATTTGCTAAGGCTGAAGATCCAAACTCTGGCGGACGCCAAATGCCTGGACATTTTGGTCAAAAGAAAAATCGAATTGTAACTGGCTCTTCTCCAGTAACCACACAGGTTCCACATGCAGTAGGAATTGCCTTAGCTGGGAAAATGGAGGGTAAAGACCTTGTAACCTTCGTAACTTTTGGAGAGGGCTCTTCCAACCAAGGTGATTTTCACGAGGGTGCAAACTTTGCTGGTGTTCATAAATTGCCTGTCATTTTCATGTGTGAAAATAATAAATATGCTATTTCCGTTCCAGTTGAAAAACAACTAGGCTGTGCAAAAGTTTCTGATCGTGCAATTGGCTACGGTATGCCAGGAGTCACGGTTAATGGTAATGATCCGTTAGAAGTATATAAAGCTGTAAAAGAAGCTGCAGATCGTGGTAGACGTGGTGAAGGAGCAACCCTAATTGAAACAGTATCCTACCGTCTAACACCACATTCATCTGATGATGATGACCGCAGTTACCGTGCTCCAGATGAGGTGGCAAAAGCAAAAACACAAGATCCAATCATTACCTTTGGTGCGTATTTGAAAGAAACAGGCGTAATGAGTGATGATTTGGAGAAAGAAATGAATGACCGCATAATGAAAATGGTAAATGAAGCAACCGATTATGCTGAGAACGCTCCGTATGCAGCACCAGAAGATGCATTGAAATATGTTTATGGGGATAGGTAAGGGGGAAAAGAACATGCCGGTAATTTCATATATTGATGCAGTAACCATGGCCATTCGCGAGGAAATGGAAAGAGACTCAAAAGTTTTTGTACTTGGTGAAGATGTTGGGAAAAAAGGCGGTGTATTTAAAGCAACAAATGGTTTATATGATCAATTTGGTGAACATCGTGTGATTGATACTCCACTTGCTGAATCCGCAATAGCAGGGGTTGGGATTGGTGCGGCCATGTATGGAATGCGCCCTATTGCTGAAATGCAATTTGCTGATTTTATTATGCCTGCAGTAAACCAAATTATTTCTGAAGCAGCTAAGATTCGTTTCCGTTCTAATAATGATTGGAATTGTCCGATTGTCATTCGTGCTCCATATGGCGGTGGAGTTCATGGAGCACTATATCATTCCCAATCTGTTGAGGCCATTTTTGCTAATCAACCGGGATTAAAAATTGTGATGCCATCTACTCCATATGATGTAAAAGGCCTTTTAAAAGCAGCCATTCGAGATGATGACCCAGTTCTTTTCTTTGAACATAAAAGGGCTTATCGCCTCATTAAAGGGGAAGTCCCAGCTGATGATTATACACTGCCAATCGGTAAGGCAGATGTAAAGCGTGAAGGTGAAGATGTAACTGTCATAACTTATGGATTATGCGTTCATTTTGCTCTTCAAGCAGCAGAGAAATTAGCCAAGGACGGAATCTCCACACATATTTTGGACTTAAGAACCGTGTATCCACTTGATAAGGAAGCTATTATGGAAGCCGCTTCGAAAACAGGAAAGGTACTGCTCCTTACTGAGGATACGAAGGAAGGCAGTATCATGAGTGAAGTAGCTGCCATTATCGCAGAAAATTGCTTATTTGATTTAGATGCTCCAATACAGCGCCTTGCGGGTCTAGATATTCCGGCAATGCCTTATTCACCAACAATGGAAAAATACTTTATGGTAAATCCAGAAAAAGTTGAAAAAGCCATACGAGAATTAGCAGAATACTAATAAACCTATATGTGATAAATGGACAAAGGGGGTTTAACCATTGGCAGTTGAACAAATTAAGATGCCTCAATTAGGCGAGAGTGTGACGGAGGGAACCATTAGTAAATGGCTCGTTTCAGTTGGGGATAAAGTAAATAAATATGATCCTTTAGCAGAAGTTATGACGGATAAGGTAAATGCAGAGGTTCCATCTTCCTTTACAGGTACAATTAAAGAACTTATTGCTGCAGAAGGGGAAACCTATGCGGTAGGGGATATCATTTGTACAATTGAAATGGAAGGTACAAATGAAGGTGAAGTCACAAATATTGAAAAAATAGAAAGAATAGCACAAGTACCTGAGGTTTCAACTCCTCAACAAGAAAATAAAGCGCGCTATTCACCAGCTGTCTTAAAGCTTTCACAAGAACATAGTATTGACCTGTCTTTAGTGAATGGTACCGGTGCTGGTGGACGGATCACACGAAAAGACCTACTAAAAATGATTGAATCTGGAAACATTCCACAAACTGCTGATAAAGTAGAAGCATCTGTACAGCCTACTATGAAACAAGAGACGGTACAGGAATCTGTTTCATTAAAACCACACGTTTCAGCTCCAGCTCCTTTAATCCCAGTTTCGACTGGGGATATTGAGATCCCTGTGACTGGAATCCGTAAGGCGATCGCTGCAAACATGCTTCGCAGCAAGCATGAGGCTCCACATGCTTGGACAATGATCGAGGTGGATGCAACAAATCTTGTAGAATATCGTAACACAATGAAAGATGAATTTAAGAAAAAAGAAGGATTTAACTTAACTTTCTTTGCGTTCTTTGTAAAAGCAGTTGCCCAGGCCCTAAAAGAATATCCTCAACTTAATTCCATGTGGGCAGGCGAGAAAATTATTCAAAAGAAAGATATCAATATTTCGATTGCAGTCGCAACTGATGATGCTCTATATGTACCTGTTATCAAATATGCAGATGAAAAAACTATTAAAGGAATTGCCCGTGAAATTGCTGAATTAGCAGTTAAGGTTCGTACAGGAAAGCTAAAATCTGAGGATATGCAAGGTGGAACATTTACTGTTAATAACACGGGTTCATTTGGTTCTGTCCAATCAATGGGAATCATCAACTATCCGCAGGCAGCAATTCTGCAAGTTGAGTCCATTGTAAAACGGCCAGTTGTTATGAATAATGGAATGATTGCAGTCCGTGACATGGTTAATCTTTGTATGTCTCTTGATCACCGTGTATTAGACGGTCTTGTATGTGGCCGTTTCCTACAAAGAGTAAAAGAAATTCTTGAAAACACATCCAAATCTACAACTTCAATCTACTAGAATCCAACCGCTGCAGGTCGTGCAGCGGTTGTTTTTTTGCATTGTTGAGTTTGTAGAAAATTCAACTCAGTTTTAAATAATTAGCTCAAAAATATCTCCTTAATTTGGAATTCTTTAACATGTATTCAAATAGTTTATTAATAAATATGGATGTAAGATCAATACAAATGTCGGTTGGATTGTTTAAAGATTGGAAAGGAAGAGATAGGGATGGAACTTCAGGTTGGACTTGATGTCGGATCCACAACAGCGAAGTTAGTTGTTTTAAATTCCCAAAATGAAATTATCTATAAATCGTACCAACGGCATTTTTCCGATATCAAAAATACAACACTAAGCCTTTTGAATTCATTAGCAGAACAGTTCCCAAATGCAAAATTAAAAATGAACGCAAGCGGCTCTTCCGGTATTGGACTTTGTGAAATGCTTGGAATTCCATTTATACAAGAAGTAGTTGCCTGTACAGAAGCGGTAAGGTCAAAGGAGCCCAATATTGATGTCATCATTGAACTTGGCGGGGAAGATGCAAAACTGATTTATTTAACGAATGGACTTGAACAAAGGATGAATGCTGCTTGTGCTGGTGGAACAGGAGCATTTATTGATCAAATTGCTTCCCTTTTAAATACTGATGCAGAAGGACTTAATAGACTTGCCTCGTCATCCCAGAAGATCTATCCAATCGCTTCTCGGTGTGGGGTATTTGCGAAAACGGACATTCAGCCGTTACTTAATGAAGGAGCAAGAAGAGAGGATATTGCAGCCTCAGTGTTTCAAGCTGTTGTTAATCAAACCATTGGTGGCCTTGCTTGTGGGAGGCCAATTCGTGGCAATGTTGCTTTTCTAGGTGGGCCATTAACTTTTCTGAATGAATTAAGGCATCGATTTATTGAAACTTTGCATTTAAAGGATGTTCTTTATAGTCATGATGGCCACTACTATGTTGCTATTGGGGCTGCATTAGAAAGTGAGAGAAATGATTCAATCGATATTGACCATTTAATCTATTCATTATCAAAATTAAATCATTTAAATAATAAAGCCCTCTCCAACAGAATGGAACCGCTTTTTAAAACTAAAACAGATTTTGATTCATTTAATGACCGGCACAAATCTGCTCAAGTAAAAAAGGCATCTTTACATAATTACACTGGAAATGCATTTTTAGGGATTGATGCCGGCTCAACCACGACGAAAATGGTTTTAATTGGAGACAATGACGAAGTTTTATATAGCTTCTATGAGAAAAATAGAGGGAATCCCCTTGAAACTGCTCAAGAAGGACTAAAGGAGTTATACAGGGTTTTACCTAATAAAGTGAATATTGCCCGGTCGACTGTTACAGGGTATGGGGAAAAATTGATTCAAGCAGCCTTTCAAGTTGATGACGGTGAAATCGAGACAGTTGCCCATTATCAAGCTTCAAAAAAATTTCAGCCGGATGTTGATTTTATCTTAGATATCGGCGGGCAGGACATGAAATGTATTAAGATTAGGGATGGCGTTATTGAGAGAATTATTTTAAATGAGGCTTGTTCCGCAGGTTGTGGTTCTTTTCTCGAGAACTTTGCAGAAAATTTAGGATTAACTATTCAGGAATTTTCTGAGTTAGCTTTAAATGCGCAAAATCCAGTTGAACTTGGCTCTCGTTGCACCGTTTTTATGAATTCCAAAGTGAAGCAAGTACAAAAGGAAGGTGCAAGCATTCCAGATATTTCGGCAGGCCTTTCCTATTCTATCATTATGAATGCACTTTACAAGGTCATTAAAATGAAAACGATGGACGAAATGGGGAATCAAATCGTTGTCCAGGGAGGAACATTTTTAAATAATGCTGTATTAAGAGCGTTTGAAAAATTAATTGGTAAAGTGGTCATCCGCCCAGATTTAGCAGGATTAATGGGTGCCTATGGGAGTGCCTTGCTTGCTAAACAAAGGTGGAAAAAGAATTCAGAATCAACCATTCTAAATGAAAAGAAACTGGATGAGTTTCAAGTAACGACGACACATAGCCGTTGTGGAATTTGTGAAAATCATTGTCCAATAACGATTAGTCGATTTGTAGATAAACGGACATTTATTACCGGAAATCGTTGTGAGAGAGGTGCTGGAAAACAAATACAAAAGAGCACCGTTCCAAATTTAATTGAGGAGAAATTGGAAAAGTTATTTAAACGTCCTAGTTTAATAGAGGAAGATGCATATCGTGGGAAAATTGGAATTCCCCGTATTTTAAACATGTTTGAAAATTATCCATTTTGGCACCGTTTTTTTACCGAATTAGGTTTCCAGGTAATACTATCTAATCAATCCAGCAAGTCATTATTTGAAAAAGGAATTGAAACCATTCCATCAGAGTCTGTATGTTACCCTGCAAAGCTTTCACATGGACATATGATGAACTTGATAGAAAAAGGCATCAAAACTATTTTCTACCCAGCCATTGTCTTTGAAAAAAATGAAAATATATCATTACAAAACCATTTTAATTGCCCCATTGTGGCCTCCTATCCTGAAGTTATTCGAGTAAACATGGCAAGAATGTTCGAGGAAAAGCAAATTCAATTCCTTTATCCTTTTTTATCAATGGATGACCCTGATTCAATGGCTCAAGAATTATCCCTTTGTTTTAATGAAATTCCAAAGGCAGAAATTAAGCAGGCTTTAAAAAAAGCAAAACAAGAGGAGACAGAATTTAAACGGTGGTTGTATCAGCGTGGGGAAGAAGTCATTGGGCAGATAAAACAGGAGCATAAAAAAGGGATTGTAGTGGCAGGACATCCATACCATATCGATCCAGCTATCAATCATGGCCTGCCAGAAGAAATAACAAAGCTTGGCATGGCCGTGTTAACAGAGGATTCTATTTTTCATCTAGCACCAGACCATCCAAGGAAGGATGTTGTTAACCAATGGACCTTTCATGCTCGCTTGTACCATGCAGCAGAAGTTGTAAAAGAAATTCCGGAGCTCGAACTTTTGCAGGTCACATCTTTTGGATGTGGATTAGATGCGATTACAACTGATGCCGTTCAAGAAATCTTAGAGGAAAAGCATCAGCTTTATACATGGATTAAGATGGATGAGGTTAGTAATTTGGGAGCGGCAAGAATACGTCTCCGTTCCATGAAGGCAGCTATAGAAGAAAGAGAAAAGCAAACGAATTTAATAAAAATAGGTGAGCCTCTGAATAAAAAAGAAGCTATTTTTACGAAAGAAAGTAAAAAGGCATTTACGATCCTTGCACCACAAATGATTCCAACTCATTTTGCATTGTTTGAGAGGGCATTTGGGCTGCATGGATATAAATTGAAGGTTATAGGAGAGGTTCAGGATCATGATGTTGAGGAAGGCTTGCGATTTGTTAATAATGATGCCTGCTATCCGGCGGTTGTCACAATTGGACAGTTAGTATCAGCATTAAAAAGTGGAGAATATGATCTTAACCATACAGCTGTAATAATATCTCAAACTGGGGGAGGCTGCCGGGCCACAAATTATCTAGCACTATTAAAAAAGGCAATGAAAAATGCGGGAATGGACTCTGTTCCAGTTCTCTCATTAAATTCCGGCGGAATGGATGGTGTAAATCATCCTGGTTTTTCAATATCTTTGCCACTCGCAAAAAAACTAGTCATTGCTTCTTGTCTGGGTGATCTTTTATTAAGATTGACCTTGGCGGTTAGACCCTATGAAAGTGTAGAAGGCAGTACCCAATTATTATACGACTATTGGTTAGAAGAAAGCAGAATGGTATTGGGGAATTTTTCAATGAAAAATTATAAAAAAGTGATCAATGGGATGGTTACAGATTTTAATAATATTGAAAGTACTCGTATTCATAAACCTCGTGTAGGGATTGTCGGAGAGATTCTAGTAAAATTTCATCCATATTCTAATAATCAGTTAATTGACCTAATTGAAAAAGAGGGAGGAGAAGTTGTTGTACCAGATTTTACTGATTTTTATTTGTACTGCCTACATGACAGAGGATTTAATGCAGCACATTTTGGAAAATCAAAGATTAGTGCGTGGATAGGAAATCTTGCCATTCAGCTTATCGAATTTTACCGAAAACCAATACGTCTTGCCTTGAATGAAAATAAACGTTTTGGTTCACTAGTTGAATTTTCTGAGCTTACAAATAAAGCAGCCCGTTTTTTAAGCTTGGGGAACCAAATGGGAGAAGGCTGGCTTCTTCCAGGGGAAATGGCTGAATTAATGGATTCGGGAGTAGAAAATATTGTTTGTGTTCAGCCATTTGGCTGCCTTCCTAATCATATTGTTGGCAGAGGAATGTTTAATGCGATTAAAAAAGAGTATCCAAATGCAAATCTTATTTCTATTGACTATGACTCAGGAATAAGTAAAGTAAATCAAGTTAATCGAATTAAGCTTATGTTGAATATTGCTAAAAATAAAATGAGTGGTTGCTAAGGAATAAGTTTTAAAATTAGTATAAATATGTGACCCGTGGCTAAACCTAAAATGAATTTTTGATTACATGAAGGTGTTTAGCTATGTTGGTACATCTTTTTCATCTGTTGGAGATTCACCACTTTGGAAGGTTGGGAATTGCTGCACTTGTATTTTACTTTACGGTGTACTCTTTTTGTGGCTGGATTTTAGAAAATAGTTATAGTTTTTTTACGGGTAACGGTTTTTTTAAACCAATTTTCTTACGGGGTCCCTTTAAGCCTATGTACGGATTTGCACCAGTACTTTTAATTATGCTTATTGGGCAAAAAACGAATGGGTTAATCGTTGTCCTACTATGTTTTGTTATTCCTACATTGGTGGAATATATGAGTGGTGCGCTCCTTTATAAGTTTTTTCAAAGGAAATGGTGGGATTATTCAGATATGCCATTACAAATACATGGACATATTTGTTTACCCTTTTCACTCTGTTGGGTCCTTTTATCTTTCATTTGCTTAAAATGGATCCATCCTGTGATTGCTTCGCTATATATCTTAATAGAATCTGCTTGGATCTGGATTTATCCACTTGTTATATTCTATTTCCTTGCTGACCTATTATGGACGATTAGGAAACAACCTACACATGCCGTGACGGAACCAAAATCTACTTAAATGATTTGTCAGAAGCTCTGGACTAAAACAAAGTTCAGAGCTTTTATATTTAATGTTGGTTTTCATTGCTTGAATGTACATTGTATTCTAAAATAGTAATAATAGTAGTTAGTTAGAATCTTTAGCTAAGTCAGATATTTTTGAATCTTTTATTTTGGATATAGGAGGGGAGATTAATTGGATATTGAAAAGATGAAAAACTACTGTTTCCCAGATTATCAACTTGATGACTGGAAATTGAAAGCAGAAGAATCATTAAGAGGGAAATTAGTTGAAACGTTACAAACCGATACATATGAAAATATTTTTTTGAAACCGCTTTATTCAGTTGATGATGAAGAAAGTTTTACTAGTTATCCAGGGGGAGCTGACTATAGAAGAGGTATTTATCCATTAGGTTATATCACAAATAAATGGAAAGTTGCCCAACATGTAAAGTATAAAACGGTTAATGAATTAATAGAAAATCTAAAACATGCAGTTGAGAGGGGACAAACAGCCCTTTCTTTTGAACTATCAAACGATCTTTTTCCAATGAATGAAGGCCTTACCGATCTACTTAAGGAGCTTTATAAACAGTTCCCGTTTGCAATGAATGCAAAAGAATATTTTCAACAAATGCTTGAAAATCTCGCAAATTTAAAGGAAATAGATGGCTCAAAAGTTTCCGGATATATTGGATATGATCCTCTTTCTTCTTTTGTGATCAACGGCTCTCTGCCACAAAATGTAGAAATGTTCTTTAAGGATTGGTCGGAAATGATTCTGTCCTATAATGAAAAGTTCCCTCATTTAAGGACTGTTCTTATTCGTACATCCACCTATCATAACGGTGGTGCAAATGCCGTTCAAGAGATCGGGATTGCCGCATCATTAGGGGTCTTTTATATAGAGGAATTACAGGAAAATGGAATGGAATTAAATGAAGCCTTATCAAAATTACTATTCCAGTTTTCAATTGGTTCTAATTTTTTTATGGAAATTGCTAAAATTCGAGCTGCCAGAATGGTTTGGAACAGGATTGCAGAGGTTTACGGGGCAAACTCCAACCAAAAAGGCATGCATATTTCTGCTGAAACATCATTGTTTACTAAAACCTTATATGATAAGCATGTGAATATTTTAAGAGCAGGCAATGAAGCCTTTGCTGCAGTAATTGGAGGAATTCAATATTTAAATGTGGGTACATTTGAAAATAACTCCAATTTATCAGAACGGCTTGCAAGGAATACCCAGCTTATTTTACAAGAGGAAGCTCATTTACAGCATATTGTGGACCCGGCTGGCGGTTCGTGGTACATTGAGAAGCTTACAACTGAATTGGCTGAAAAGGCATGGGGTTTTTTCCAGGAAATTGAGGCCAAGGGTGGAATAATGGAAGTAGTAAAATCAAATTGGCTTCAGAGGAAAATTTCAGAGGTTTATGAAAAAAGAAAACAGGCTATTTTTACAAGGAATGAAAGGATTATTGGGACAAATGTTTATGCTAAATTAGATGAGGCAGTAAGTGATGATAAGGACACAGAAATAAATTACACAGCAATAAATGAAATTGAAAAAATACCGCAAATGAGACTATCGAAGCCATATGAAGGATTGCGAAAAAAAGCTGAAAAATTAAAGGGAAAAGCAGTTGTCGGTTTAATTTCACTCGGCAGCTTAAAAGATTATAAGGCAAGGTCTGATTTTATGAAAGGGTTCCTTGCAGCCGGGGGAATAAAAGGAGAAGAGAGTTTTCCCATTTCTTTAACTGACTCTGCTAGGGATTTTGTTGCATCCTGTAACACGAAACATTTTTGTCTATGTGGCAGCAATGAACGATATGAAACACTGGGGTTCGAAATTCTTACATGTTTACTTGCAGAATTTCCTGATAAAACCTTTTATCTTGCAGGTCTTCCAGCTAAAGATCTGCAATCAAAATGGAAGGAAAAAGGAATCAAGGAGTTTATCCATATAAAAAGTAATTGTTATGAAATACTTCAAACGATTCTTTTTGAAATGGGGGTGTCCCTAGATGAAGCCTAATTTTCAAGAAATCTCTCTTTTATACAAAAATCAAGGGATAACAAAAGAACATTGGAGGAAAGAGGCTGAAGCAGAAGCTACTATTTCGATTGATGATTTAGTATTTGAAACAAATGAACAAGTAAGCCTGAAACCATTATATACAAAAGAGGATCTTGAAGGCTTACAGAATGTTGACACGAAACCAGGCCTTCCCCCCTTTACAAGAGGACCCTATCCGACCATGTATGTAAACCGTCCATGGACTGTACGGCAATATGCTGGATTTTCAACGGCAGAGGAAAGCAATGCCTTTTATCGAAGAAATTTAGCTATGGGACAAAAAGGATTATCAGTGGCTTTTGATTTGGCAACACATAGGGGATATGATTCAGATCATCCCCGTGTTGTAGGGGATGTGGGGAAAGCCGGTGTGGCAATCGATTCAATTTTGGATATGAAAACATTGTTTGATGGAATCCCCCTTGATCAAATGTCCGTTTCCATGACGATGAATGGAGCGGTTCTTCCCATCCTTGCTTTTTTTATTGCAACTGCCGAGGAACAGGGAGTGAGTCAGGATAAGCTTTCCGGAACGATTCAAAATGATATCTTGAAAGAATATATGGTACGAAACACGTATATTTATCCGCCAGAAATGTCGATGAAAATTATTGCTGACATTTTTGAATATACATCAAAGTATATGCCAAAGTTTAATAGTATCAGTATTTCCGGTTATCATATGCAAGAGGCTGGAGCACCCGCTGATATCGAATTAGCCTATACGCTTGCTGATGGACTTGAGTATGTACGTACTGGTTTAAAGGCAGGAATTGATATTGATTCCTTTGCACCAAGGTTATCCTTTTTCTGGGCTGTAGGAATGAATTATTTTATGGAAGTTGCAAAAATGAGAGCAGGAAGATTTATTTGGGCAAAAATGATGAAATCATTTAATCCTAAAAACCCTAAATCCCTTGCCTTAAGAACCCATTCTCAAACTTCAGGGTGGAGTCTAACAGAACAAGATCCTTTTAATAATGTTATTCGAACACTCCTTGAGGCTCATGCTGCAGCAATGGGCCATACACAATCATTGCATACAAATGCTCTTGATGAAGCGATTGCCCTCCCAACAGATTTCTCAGCAAGGATTGCCCGAAATACGCAATTATACCTTCAGGAGGAAACATCTATTACAAAAGTGATTGATCCGTGGGGTGGTTCTTACTACGTTGAATCTTTGACCAATCAATTAATAGAACGCGCTTGGAAGCATATTGAGGAAATTGAGAGCCTTGGAGGAATGGCAAAAGCAATTGAAACAGGACTGCCAAAAATGAAAATTGAGGAAGCAGCAGCGCGCAGACAGGCTCAAATAGATTCTAGTAAAGAGACAATCATTGGAGTAAATCGCTATCGTTTAAAAGAAGAGGAACCAATTGATATTTTAGAAATTGATAATACTGCTGTTCGTTTAAAGCAAATAGAAAAATTAATTAAATTAAAGGTAAATAGGGATGATCAAAAGGTTGAGACTGCACTAAAAGCTATTACAAGAGCAGCTGAATCGCATGAAGGTAATTTACTAGAGCTGGCAGTTCAAGCTGCAAGAGTAAGAGCGACTCTTGGAGAAATTTCAGATGCTATTGAGAAGGTTGCAAGCCGGCACAAAGCTGTCATTCGTTCTATCAGTGGAGTGTATGGGACTGCTTTTACAAACGAAGAGGAAATAGAAAATGTTCAAAAAATGTCGGATGAATTTTTAGAAAATGAGGGAAGACGTCCAAGAATCCTAATTGCAAAAATGGGCCAAGATGGCCACGACCGAGGAGCAAAGGTTATTGCAACAGCTTTTGCGGATCTTGGATTCGATGTGGATATCGGACCACTTTTCCAAACACCTGAAGAAACAGCCTTACAAGCCATTGAAAATGATGTCCATGTGATTGGAATGAGCTCATTAGCAGCTGGGCACAAAACCTTGCTACCAGAGTTAGTTAAAGAATTGAAAAAACATGGACGGGAAGATATTTTAGTCGTTGTGGGTGGAGTCATTCCTGCCCAAGATTACTCGTTCTTATATGAAAATGGTGCAGGAGCTATCTTTGGGCCAGGAACCATCATTCCAGTTGCTGCCCAAAAAGTGATTCAAGAAATTTATCGACAGCTTGGATATGAGGAAGTGGAGTAATAATGTCTGGGGATTATAAGCCTGAATGGAATGACCCAACATCTCCTAATCAATTTTTCAGCATGGTTCGAAAGGGAACAATGGCTGGGAATGAACAAACCATTCCTAATGCTCGGTTTAAAAAGAAAAAAACAGTCGGACCTTCAATTGATGAATTGTATGAAGGAATAGTATCTGGAAATAGAAGTCTTTTGGCAAGGGCAATTACATTAATTGAAAGCAACTCTGACCAGCATTTTCAGATGGCCCAAAGCCTTTTGCAAAAATTATTGTCCCATACAGGAAGTTCTACTCGAATTGGCATAACAGGAGTTCCAGGGGCTGGGAAAAGCACGTTTATTGAAACGTTTGGAACCTACCTATGCCAAATAGGACTTAAGGTTGCAGTCCTTGCCATTGATCCAAGCTCCAGTATAAATGGAGGCAGTATTTTAGGTGATAAAACCAGAATGGAGCAATTGTCAAGAAATCCTTCTGCATTTATCCGCCCATCACCCTCTGGTGGTAAGCTTGGAGGTGTTCATCGAAAAACAAGAGAAGCCATGCTTCTGTGTGAAGCTGCTGGTTTTGATGTTATTTTAATTGAAACCGTTGGTGTGGGGCAAAGTGAAGTAATTATAAGAGATATGGTCGATTTCTTTATGCTCCTCGTTTTAACAGGGGCAGGTGATGAATTGCAGGGGATGAAGAAAGGTATCATTGAACTTGCTGACACTATCATTGTCCATAAAGCAGATGGGTCTAATAAACAGAAAGCTATTCAAACAAAAAGTGAATATAACCGAATCCTGCATTTCTTACAGCCTGCAACAAAAGGTTGGACAACAAAAGCCAGCACATGTTCTTCCTTAACAAAGGAAGGTATTCATGAAATTTGGGAAACGATTCAGTCCTTCGAAAAAGTAACCAAGTCAACTGGTGTTTTTGATGATAGAAGGAAGGGGCAATCCCGTGAATGGTTATATTCAATGATCTCTGAAGAGCTTCATTACCAATTTTATCACCAAAAGGAAATTAAGAACCAGCTTCCAAAATTAGAGCAGGAAGTTATGGCTGGAGAAAAAACAGTAGCATTAGCGGTTGAACTTCTGTTTAAGAATTTCTTCACATCTCAATAATCTAAAGTCTGCATTTGAACTAAATAGGTTTGTACTGTTATGATGTAGTTATCTTTCTAAAATTAGAGGAGTGAAAATAAATGAGTATGGATTTTACTTTTTTTAATGATTATGTAAATCAGGCTCGTGGGGAGCTCATTTCTGCAGGATATGAGGATTTAAGAACACCTGAAGAAGTGAAAGAAGCATTGGAGAAAAAAGGAACTACACTTGTTATGATTAATTCTGTATGCGGTTGTGCGGGTGGAGTTGCAAGGCCAGCGGCTGTTCATGCATTGCACTATGATAAGCGCCCTGACCACATTGTTACTGTATTTGCCGGGCAGGATAAAGAGGCAACTGAAGTGGCTCGAAGCTATTTCACAGGCTATCCGCCATCCTCTCCATCTTTTGCGTTATTAAAGGATGGGAAAATATGTACAATGATTGAAAGACATCAAATTGAAGGCTTCACACCTGCAGTTGTGGTTGAAAAGCTACAGCAAACGTTTGATGAATTTTGCGAGGAACTATAAGTAATAAATGGCCAATCTCTTGTTTAAAAGAGGTTGGCTTTTTATATATTAAAAACTTCCAAAAAGCATTGATACTATAATTATACAAAAAAAGGTTTTAAATCTTTTTTTATTTAAGCTATATTAAAGGCCCATGATGATTGAAGTGAAAGGCGCCGACTCCTGCGGGAGTACGTGGCTGGGGAGACCCCGCAAGCGCTTGCGCTGAGGAGGCTCCTCGCAACGCCCGCGAAAAGCGTGCGCCTGGAGAGGAAATCAACAGACATGTTACAACATGGGACTTTTTCAGAGCCCTCCCTTTTTAGATGGGATTTTATATACAAATCCCCACCTAAAAGCAAGTAATTTATCAATATTTATTTTTAAAAATATTATTGCATAATTATAGAATTGTGTTAAAATTCATTTCAGTGAATAAATATTAAAAAGTTATTTTTGCTTGAAAGTTAGAAATACTAATTAAATAATACCAATTTAATGATTGTATTAATTTTCAGTAAAATTATAGGAGGAAAATAAAATGAAAAAAACACTTGGCGTATTTTTATCCATGTTCTTAGTGGTTGGCCTACTAGCTGCTTGTGGAACAAGCAACAAAGGTGTGAAAAGGGCAAGTAATGAAAAAAATGTATTAATAATGGGTACTTCTGCTGATTATCCGCCATTTGAATATGTAAAAACAGAAAAAAGCAATAATATTATTGGTTTTGATGTTGACTTAGCTAATGCTCTTGGTAAAAAACTTGGTTATAAAATTCAAGTAAAGGATATTGATTTTAGCGGCTTAATTCAATCATTAAAATCAGGTGAAGTTGATCTGGTACTAGCTGGAATGACACCAACACCAAAACGAAAGAAAAACGTTGATTTCAGTGACATTTATTATACAGCCAAATACGAAATTATTTCGAAAAAGGGCAGTGGAATTAACACTCTTAATGATTTAAAAGGAAAAACTGTTGGGGTTCAATTAGGATCTATTCAAGAAACAAAAGCTCAAGAAATTAATAAGACTATCCCAATTAAAATTGAAAATCGAAATCGTATACCAGACATTATCGAAGAAATTAATGCTGGCCGTTTCGATGCAGCAATCATCGAAAATACTGTAGCAAAAGGATTCCTTACAAAGGATACTTCTTTAACAGGATTTGAAATTAGTGATAAAGCTGATGAAGCTGGATCTGCAATTGCCTTCCCTAAAAATAGTGATTTAACTTCAAAATTCAATAATGAATTAAAGAAAATGAAAAAAGATGGGGAATTAAATGCATTAATCGTTAAATGGTTTGGTGGAACTGTTCAACAGTAAACTTAGTTCATAAATAAAAGGACGTTCAGAAGGGATAATCCCTCTGAACGTTTATATTTGGATAAATATAGAAAGGAATGTTTCGGGATGAGTCTTGATTTTACACCATTCATTCCCTCCTTGCCATATATTTTAGAGGGTATTTTTGTAACACTAAAAATTGTCCTTTTGGCAGGAGTTTTGGGATTTGCTCTTGGTATTATTTTATCGCTATTTAAGATAAGCTCCATTAAGATACTCTTATGGATTGCGGATATTTATACATCTATTTTTCGGGGGACTCCATTAGTTTTACAATTAATGCTCATATATTATGGTTCTCCTCAGGTTTTTGGTTATCAAATTCAACCATATACAGCTGCTATTCTTTCATTTGCGCTTAATTCAGGGGCCTATGTTTCGGAAATTATTCGTGCTGGAATTCTTGCTGTTGATAAGGGGCAGCGTGAAGCTGCACAGGCCCTTGGTGTTCCGTATGGTAAAATGATGTGGGATATAATTCTTCCACAAGCTTTAAAAAATATTTTGCCTGCCTTAATGAATGAATTTATTACTCTTACAAAAGAGTCTGCCATTGTTACAACAATTGGAGTAATGGATATTATGCGCCGTTCATACCAGGTTGGGGCAGAAAATTACTCTTTCTTTGAACCGCTGTTAATTGCAGGCCTCATTTATTATCTTATGGTCATTACGTTGACCTTCTTAGGAAAGGCTCTTGAAAGGAGAATGAGACGCAGTGATTAAGGTAGAAGATTTGCATAAGAGCTTTGGAAAACTTGAAGTTTTAAAGGGAATTACTACTTCCATTCAGGAAGGTGAAGTAGTAGCCATTATTGGACCATCAGGATCAGGCAAATCTACCTTCCTGCGGTGTTTGAATCTTCTTGAAATACCCACAAGCGGCCGAGTCTGGATTGGCGAAGAGGACGTTACGGATAAAAAAACAAATATCATGAAGGTTCGCCAAAATGTGGGGATGGTTTTTCAGCATTTTTATTTGTTTCCTCATAAAACGGTGCTGCAAAATTTAACCTATGCACCAATGAAAGTAAAAGGGCTCTCAAAGGATGAGGCTGAAAAAATTGCCTATGCACTTTTAGAAAAGGTTGGCCTTTCAGAAAAAGCCAATGAGTATCCAACAAGGCTCTCTGGTGGCCAAAAGCAGCGCGTTGCTATTGCTAGAGCATTGGCCATGCAGCCAAATGTCATGCTTTTTGATGAACCCACTTCAGCTCTTGATCCTGAGATGGTCAAAGAGGTATTAGAGGTAATGAAATCCCTTGCCCATACAGGAATGACGATGGCTATTGTAACTCATGAAATGGGCTTTGCCCGTGAGGTTGCAGACCGTGTTCTTTTCCTTGATGATGGGGTGCTTGTAGAGGACGCTCCTCCAATTGAGTTCTTTTCAAATCCAAAAAGCAAAAGGGCAAAAGATTTCCTAGAAAAAATGTTATAGAAACAATGAAAGGTGGTCTTCGGATCATCTTTTTTTAGTGTTGCAGCATCAGGAATCATTACATTTTGAATTGAATAGGGAAATTAGAAGCAAACTAGGGAGAAAAAGGCAGGTGGGTATATTGCTAAGCTTTATCAGTAAAATCCTCTTGGTTTTTCTTATTTCTCCAATTTGGCCTCTAGGGCCTAATCCTTTGTCAGGTGACCCATTTTTAATTGTCAATAAAAAAACGAATGAAATGGCTCTAATTGATGATAACAGGGTGCAAACCGTTGTGAGTGTAGGGACTGGAAAAACGAAGGAATTGACACCTGAAGGTCTTTTTACTATTACAGTAAAGGCAAAGAATCCATATTATCGCAGAGGAAATATACCAGGTGGAAGTCCAGCAAACCCACTGGGAGCAAGATGGATCGGATTTGATGCAAATGGAACGGATGGGCGGGTCTTTGGTATACATGGAACAAATGAGCCAGCATCCATTGGCAAATATGTTTCACATGGGTGTATACGTACCCAAAATGAGGTGATAAAGTCCTTGTATCCTCTTATTCCTTTGGGCACTAAAATAGTAGTGACTTCTACAAAAAAATCATTTGAAGTACTTGGAAGAGAATATGGGGCTATTAAATAGACAAAGGGACTGTCCAAAGAGCAGTCCCTTTTATTTTATAAATTGTCCAATGCCCAATAGGAGGGTTGAAGCCAACATTGCTAGTAACATTAAATAAACAACGATCTTTCTTCTTTTCCTATTACCCAAGGTAATTCCCTCCCTTTAAAAAAATAACTTTAGATTTATTTTACATAGAATGCCCAATGAAAACAACGGAACAACTCAGCAATTTAGGAAGGATTTATGAATTTTTTAGCGAATTACTAAATTATCTAACTAATTTAAATTTTGAAAATGAAGGGAATATTATGATTCAAAAAATTGATCATATCGGTATAGCCGTACAATCTTTAGAGAAAGCGCTTCCGTTTTATCGTGACATCCTAAAGCTCCAACTTCTTGGAATAGAAGAAGTGGAAAGTGAAAAAGTGAAGGTTGCTTTTCTTAAGGTTGGTGAAACGAATATTGAACTGTTAGAGCCAACCGCAGTAGACAGTCCTATAGCCAAATTCATTGAAAAGCGTGGAGAAGGAATTCATCATATCGCACTTGGAGTAGAATCAATTGATCAAAGGATTAAGGAAATAAAGGAAAAGGGTATTCGAATGATTCAGGATGTGCCAAAAGCAGGTGCACACGAATCAATGGTTGCATTTATGCATCCGAAATCAACCGTTGGTGTTTTGTATGAGTTTTGTGAGAAGAAAGGGATGAAAAAATAACATGATAGACATCTATGAGAAAATGAACGAATTATATGACCGAAGACGAGAGGTTGAGCTTGGAGGCGGTGACGAAAAAAGAAAAAAGCAGCATGAAAAGGGAAAATTAACAGCTAGAGAAAGAATTGATTTGTTAGTTGATAAAGGCACATTCGTGGAGTTAAATCCGTTTATTGAACACAGAACAAATGATTTTGGTCTTAATGAGCAGAAAGGCCCTGGAGATGGGGTTGTTACAGGTTATGCAAAAGTAAATGGACGGCCCATTTTTTTATTTTCACAGGATTTTACTGTCTTTGGCGGCGCATTAGGAGAAATGCATGCCAAAAAAATTGCAAATGTGATGGATTTGGCAGCAAAAAATGGAGTGCCTTTTGTTGGTCTAAACGATTCAGGGGGTGCAAGAATTCAAGAGGGTGTTGTATCACTTGATGGATATGGTCATGTCTTTTACAGAAATGCCATCTACTCAGGAGTAATTCCGCAAATTTCTGTTATTATGGGTCCTTGCGCAGGCGGTGCTGTGTATTCCCCAGCGATTACTGATTTTGTTTTTATGGTTGAAAAGACAAGTCAAATGTTCATAACTGGCCCAAAGGTTATTGAAACAGTGACAGGTGAGAAAATATCCTCTGAAGATTTAGGTGGAGCTAAGGTACATAATTCCATTAGTGGAAATGCCCATTTTCAAAGTGAAACAGAAGTAGAGGCCTTGAATGATGTTCGCAGACTCTTAAGCTATCTGCCTTTAAATAATCAAGAAAAACCACCTAGAAATGAGGTGGAGGAAGAAAGTGATTACCGCCCGGATTTAACGGAAACAATCCCTTTTGATTCTGTTAGGCCTTATGATGTTCGTAAAGTGATTGAGCAGATTGTAGATTTGGATTCTTTTATGGAAATACACAAAGAATTTGCAAAAAATATTGTGGTTGGTTTGGCGAGGATAAAAGGAGAAACAGTTGGCCTAGTTTGCAATCAGCCAAAAGTGATGGCTGGAGGATTGGACATTGACTCTTCTGATAAAGCAGCAAGATTTATTCGTTTTTGTGATTCCTTCAACATTCCAATTATAACCTTTGAAGATGTAACCGGGTTTTTCCCAGGAGTCAAGCAGGAACTTGGAGGAATTATCCGTCACGGAGCGAAAATTCTATATGCTTATTCTGAGGCAACTGTACCGAAGTTGACAGTTATTTTACGTAAGGCATATGGCGGTGCTTATGTAGCACTAAATAGTAAATCAATCGGAGCTGACCTTGTATTGGCTTGGCCAAATGCTGAAATTGCTGTAATGGGGCCACAAGGGGCTGCAAATATTATTTTTGCAAAGGAAATTCAAAATAGTGATAATCCCGAATTAACTAGACAGCAGAAAATTGAGGAATATCGGAATAAATTTGCGAACCCCTACATAGCTGCTAGCCGCGGAATGGTAGACGATGTGATTGATCCTCGGGAAACAAGAATAAAAATCATTCAAGCATTAGAAATGTTGAAAAATAAAAAAGAAACAAGACCTTCGAAAAAGCACGGTAATATTCCGCTTTAAAATTTGCTATCAATCATTTGATGACTAGAATGGGAAAAGGTATACTGAAAAAGTAAATACATATCACGGAGGTTAGACAATGGTTAATCAAGAACGATTATTAAACGAGTTTTTAGAACTTGTTCAAATTGATTCAGAAACAAAATATGAGACCGAAATCGCCAAAGTTTTAAAACAAAAATTTGTTGATCTCGGCCTAGACGTTTTTGAAGACGATACAACTGCTAAGACAGGTCATGGCGCTGGTAATTTAATTTGCACCTTACCAGGAACAAAAGAAGGGGTAGATACGATCTATTTTACTTCCCATATGGACACTGTTACACCTGCGAAAGGTGTTAAGCCTTCAATTAAGGATGGCTATGTTGTAACAGATGGTACAACTATTTTAGGCGCTGATGATAAAACAGGGCTTTCTGTTATGTTTGAAACCATCCGCCAATTAAAAGAGCAAAATCTACCGCATGGAACTATTCAATTTATCATTACGGTTGGTGAAGAATCAGGCTTAGTTGGTGCAAAGGTTCTTGACCCTTCACTTTTAAAGGCTAAATACGGCTATGCTTTAGATAGTGATGGGAAGGTTGGAAACATTGTAGTTGCAGCGCCTACTCAGGCAAAGGTAAAAGCAACGATACATGGAAAGACTGCTCACGCTGGAGTAGCACCTGAAAAAGGTGTTTCATCCATTACAATTGCTGCGAAAGCAATTGCCAAAATGCCTTTAGGTCGAATTGATGAAGAAACCACGGCTAATATTGGCCGATTTGAAGGTGGATCTGCAACAAATATCGTTTGTGATCGAGTAGATATTTTAGCAGAAGCAAGATCTCTTATTCCTGAAAAAATGGAAGCACAGGTAAAGAAAATGAGAGAAGCTTTTGAAACTGTTGCAGAGCAAATGGGTGGAAAAGCTGATGTGAATGTTGAGGTTATGTACCCTGGCTTTAAATTCGGTGATGGTGACCAAGTGGTAGAAGTCGCTAAGAAAGCAGCAGCAAAAATTGGCCGTAGCTGTGAATTGAAAAAGAGCGGTGGCGGAAGTGATGCTAACGTGATTGCTGGTTTTAATATTCCAACAGTTAACCTAGCAGTAGGATACGAAGAAATTCATACAACAAATGAGCGTATGCCAATTGAAGAATTGTATAAGTTGGCTGAAATGACCCTGGCAATCATTGATGAAGTAACAAATCAATAATATTGTTTGCTGCACGCCTACGTCGGCACTTGATTATTGTTACGTTGAAGGTATATAGTTGATTCAATTTTCTTAAAAATGGTTAGGCCCCTCTTAAAATTATAGTTGAGGGGCCTGACCATTTGTTTTATAGTTATAAATATATACATAGATATTTTTAGGAGGCCGGTTTTTTTATGAGCAAAGTGGTTGTGTTTCGAACAGGTAATGAGGAATACGCAATTCCGCTTCAATTAGTTGTTTCCATTGAAAAAATTGGCACTGTTACGCCAATTCCAAATATGCCAGATTATGTGAAGGGTGTTATTGAAATTAGGCAGGAAATCATTCCGATTATTGATTTAGAATTTATCTTCTACCAACGTTTCCTAGAAATAAATGAAAATGCGAGACTAATATCTATTCAAACGGAACAATTCCCACTTGGTATCCTTGTGAACGAAGTAAAAGAAATTATTGAGATTCCAGCAGAAAATATTAAACAGGTGGCTCTAATTTCTTTTGCAGATACTGCATATATTTCGGGAATTGCTAGTATAGAAGGCCGTTTAATCACATTAGTGAATCCGGAAGTTCTTATTGATTCATTGGAAGGTATAAAAGATTTAAAGGAATATATGGGAAGCCGCCGTTAAGAGGTGGCTTCTTCATTTTTATTTGATAAACTATAAATGGTAGATATCTTTTAGGAAGTGCTTAGGATGAAAGAAATGTATCCAAAAAAGGGAAGAGTTATTTTACATGTTGATATGAATAGCTTTTATGCGTCTGTCGAAATGGCTTATGATTCTTCTTTAAAGGGTAAACCACTTGCGATTGCCGGTAATGTGGAGGAAAGAAGAGGCATCATTGTTACCTGCAGCTATGAGGCTCGAAAGTTTGGTGTTAAGACAACCATGCCCCTTTGGGAAGCAAAGAAGCTTTGTCCGCAATTAATTGTAAGGACTCCTAATTTTAATCGGTACCGTTTGGCCTCTAAGGCAATGTTTGAAATTCTTAGCCAATATTCAAGTTTAGTGGAACCCGTCTCAATCGATGAAGGTTACATAGATATTACAGATAGCTATGAACTTGGAAATCCAATTCAAATTGCAGAGAGCATTCAAAAAAGAATTCTTGAAGAACTTGATTTACCATGCAGTATTGGAATAGCTCCGAATAAATTTTTGGCAAAAATGGCCTCTGATATGAAAAAACCTTTAGGTATTACTATTTTAAGGAAAAGGGATGTGCCCCAAATTCTTTGGCCGCTTGCCACAAATGAAATGCATGGGGTAGGAAAAAAATCTGCTGCTAAACTTTCCACTATTGGAATTCAAACAATTGGTGAGTTAGCAAAGGGCAATGAGATTCAATTAAAGAAATTACTTGGAATTAATGGGATACGTTTGAAAGAAAGGGCAAACGGATTAGATGAAAGACCAGTCGATCCTGAATCTGTTGCAGAATTTAAAAGTATTGGAAATTCTACAACTCTTCCCAAGGATGTTGCTAATCAAAAAGAGCTTTTCTCCATTTTAGAAACCTTATCACAAACCGTTTCAATCAGACTTAAGAGAGAAAATGTTCTTGCTGGCGCGATTGCGATAACCATACGTTATAAAAATCGAAAAACGATAACAAGAAGTAAAAAACTTGCCAATCCAATTGGTCTGAAAGAAGAGATTGTTTCCTATGCGAAAGAACTTTTTGTAAAGAATTGGAATGGTAACCCTGTTCGCCTTTTGGGAATAACAGGTTCTGATTTACTTGACCATGAAGAAGCAGTTAGACAGTTGGATTTATTTTCATATGAAAGTGAAGCAAGAAAAGAACCTTTATTTAAGGTTGTTTCCTTGCTTCGTGAAAAATATGGGAAAAATATTATTGATAAGGCAGGATCCCATCAAGTTGATCCCAACCATCAAATAGGAACTGAAACAAGTTTTAATAAAGATTTTCTTCGTTCGTTTAATGAAAAGAAAAAGGAGTAATGGCTTCGGCTTTTTGAGGAGGCCATACGCCGCTGACCAAGGCGTTTTTTACTTTTCTTAGTCACACCCACAATTATCAACATCTAGGTCGGTTACTGGCCACCAGAAGAATCCGTCTTTTTCTAGAAGTTCATCTGCTGCTTTTGGTCCCATGGAGCCTGAAGCATAATTTGGGAAATTCTCTTCTTTTGTTTTTTCCCAAACAGCAGATATTTTATCAACCATATTCCAAGAAAGGGCTACTTCTTCCCAGTGAGTGAAATTGGTAGCATCACCACGTAAGCAATCAAATAAAAGCTTTTCATACCCTTCAGGTGTGTTCATTCCATTAACACCTGTATTGGCATAACTAAGTTTTACCTCAGTTGCATCTAGATGCCCGCCTTCTTTTTTTACATTTAAATGCAAGGTGATGCCTTCTTCCGGCTGGATATGAATGACAAGAAGATTTGGATTTAGAACTTTTTCTGTCTGATAATATAAATTCATTGGTATATCTTTGAATTGAACGACAATTTTTGTTGTTTTGGCTTCCATTCTTTTTCCGGTACGAATATAAAAAGGAACTCCTGCCCAACGGAAATTGTCAATCATGATTTTTCCTGCTACAAACGTTTCAGTATTGGATTCTTTGTCCACCATGGGTTCATCACGGTATTTAGGAACTTCCGACCCATCCATTATGCCCTCAGCATATTGCCCGCGAATAAAATAATCATTTATCTTTTCACCTTCAACCGCTCTTATAGAACGAAATACTCGCACTTTTTCAGCACGTACATCATCTGTCGTTAGTTTGATTGGTGGTTCCATAGCTAATAGTGAAACCATTTGCATCATATGGTTTTGCACCATGTCTCTTAGTGCACCGCTTTTTTCGTAATAACGTCCTCTTTCCTCTACTCCTAACGTTTCACTGGAAGTAATTTGGATATTAGAAATATAACGGTTGTTCCAAAGTGGTTCGAAAATTGCATTTGCAAACCGGATTACTTCAATATTACGCACCATTTCTTTCCCTAAATAATGGTCAATCCGATAAACCTCATCTTCGGAAAAGGCAGTTGTAATCTGCCTATTTAATTCCTTTGCTGATTCAAGGTTATGACCAAAAGGCTTTTCAATCACCAGTCTTTTAAAACCAGATACATCTGTTAACCCATCAGATTTTAAGTGTAAGGCAATGGTTCCAAAAAATTCAGGTGCCATGGCAAGATAAAAAATTCGATTGCCTTCTAAACCATAATGCCCATCAAGCTCGTTTGCCAATTTTTTTAATGATTGGTAAGAGCCTGAGTCTGTTACATCATGAGAATGATAATAGAAATGTGATGCAAATTCATCAATATTCTCATCCTTTTTCAAGGCTGATTGAATGGACTCCTTCACAGATGCTTGAAATTCATCATTTGAAAGGGGTCTCCTTGCAACTCCAATTACAGCAAATTTTTCTGAAAGTCTTTTACTTTCAAATAAACGATAAAGGGATGGAAACAGCTTACGTTTAGCAAGGTCCCCAGTTGCCCCGAATATCATGATTAATGAAGTCATGTTGCTATTTTGATTCACGGTATTTGCCTCTTTTCCGGTTAGATCTTGTCGATTTAAATACTAATACCTTACAAGAATAAAATTTTAGCCGTTTCCTTTAGATTTCGCAAATATAATGCAATACATGTATTACCCGAATGAATCTGTTATATTATTATTTAGCGGTTATATATAGGAATTTCCGGTTGAAAGGAGACTTTTATGGATATTTTTTTCTTAGGAACAGGTGCGGGACTTCCGGCAAAGTTCCGAAATGTGACATCCATTGCCCTGAAATTATTAGAGGAAAGAGGAGCTGTTTGGCTTTTTGATGTTGGAGAAGCTACACAACATCAAATTTTACATACATCACTAAAACCACGGAGAATAGAAAAAATTTTTATTACTCATCTTCATGGTGATCATATTTATGGGTTACCAGGCCTGTTGTCAAGCCGTTCTTTTCAGGGAGGAGAATCAGATGTTACAATTTACGGGCCAAAAGGAATTGAGGAATTTTTAAATATTAGTTTTTCAATTAGTCAGACTTATTTAAAATATTCTTTAAAAATAATGGAAATCGATGAGGGAATTGTTTTTGAGGATGATCAATTTACGGTAGAGGCTCGATTATTAGAACATGGAATCCCTTCTTATGGGTATAGAATTGTGGAAAAAGACAAACCAGGCACTCTTCTTGTGGATAAGCTTTTAGCAATTGGTGTACAGCCTGGCCCTATTTTCAAACAAATAAAAAATGGTGAAACCGTGATATTGGAAGATGGAAGGAGCCTGAATCCAAATGAATTTTTAGGCCCATCGGAAAGAGGAAGGATTGTGACGATTCTAGGAGATACAAGGTATTGTGAAGCTGCTCTTTATCTTGCTAGGAATGCAGATTTATTAATTCATGAAGCAACCTTTTCAAAGAATGAGGATCAAATAGCTTTTAACTACTTTCATTCTACAACACACCAGGCTGCCAAGATTGCAAAATTAGCAGATTGTAAATCCTTATGCTTAACTCATATTAGTTCGCGGTATGACAAGCATGCAAGCAACGGATTAGTGGAGGAGGCAAAAGAGATATTTTCAAATACTGAAATAGCCGAAGATTTTAAAGAAATTCCAATTCCTAGCAAAAAGTAAAAATAAAAACGGTCTTCATGAGAGTTCATGAGGACCGAAATGGCTAGACAATCGCTTCCTTTTTAAATCGGGCTAGTCCTTTCTTGTAAAAATTCACAAAGTATTTTGCTATATAAAAGGAAATGACGTTTGCAGGAAGGACAAGAATATACATACTCCATGTTATTGGAGGGGTAATAGCGATTCCTGAAACTTGTATGAGGTAAAGGATAAAAAAGTAGCCCAACCCCGCAATCATACATGAAAAAACTGATTTTCTTCGACTGATTAATAAAATAATAGGAATGACTAGCGCCATTATTGGAACAAAAGAAGTTGGATAAATGACTAAATAAAAAATAGCTTTTGCGATATAACGATATAGAATATAGCCTGCTGTTGCTGTTACCATTATTTTCATGTCATTAAATAGATTCCAAAGAATGATGGAAAATAAAATTAAAACGGAAGAGCTGTATACCGGATATACCCAATCAGGTACACCACCAAAAATTTGTGATTTTGGATCCTTAATTAAGTCTAATATTTCCTTTGAGGCAATACTTTGGTGATGCAAATATTCAAACAGTGAAATAGCGCCATTCTCCTGCTGCATACATGGAAAAATAAGAGCCTCAACCATAAAAAATGCCCAAAAGGTATGCAAGCTTTTCCAGCTTGGATTTTTGGAGTCAAAATGATAATAGCCAACCCACACACCATAAATCATAATCCCAGTCGCAATATAGTATACAAAATGAGTTGGACTCCAAGTAGTTAAATCAATTCCTCTTAGTAAATGGTAAGTAAAATCAAGAGGAATGCCAATAATAAAGAGAATATAACCAATCGTAATCCAAATTCGTGCAGAGTGTGTTAAATAGGTTGTTTTTTTGTATTCCTTGATTAGCAAAACTCCACCTAAGGCAAACCCTGAAAAATTAACGAGGTGCGGAATTGAATATTCTTCGAAAAAGTATTTAAAATGGTAAGAGGCATCCCATGATGAACCCACCACTTTTAAAAATAGGGATAACACCCACAGCCTATAATATTTCATGTCTAGTCCCCTTTACTAAGATTTGGATGGAGAGATTGTTTGTGAGTAAAAAGTTCTTTTTCTATGCATGCGTTTTAGAGCTATTTTTTCTGTCTTTTTTGTCCCACCCGGTATATGCCCATTTTGTTGAAAAACCAAGTGGACATGTAGATGTAAGAGAGTTATTACTTCCAGATGATGACTTAACCCTATGGGAAAAAATACTGATTTATTGTATTGATGGATTATTAATTATTTTGGCGCTAACTCTCATAAGTATGTTACTTCGAAGGAAAAAGGTAGGAAAAATTTTAATTTTATTTCTTGTTGTACTTGCAATTGATTATGTTATTGTACTCCATTACGGTAGCATTCTTGACCTGCTTGGATGAGGGAAAATGAGTTAAACAAAAAGACGGCGATAAGCCGTCTTTAAACGTTTGAATTAAATCCACCCTCGTTCATATTGTTTTGGCCCCTCGATTTTTACTCCAAGTTCTTTTGCAGCTGTTCTTGGCCAATATGGATCACGAAGTAATTCACGCGCTAGGAAAATGAGATCAGCTCGCTCATTTTGTAAAATTTCTTCAGCATGTACTGGTGACGTAATAAGACCTAAACCACTTGTATCAATTTTGGCTTCACGTTTAATTTTCTCTGCAAATTTAACCTGGTAACCAGGGTATGCATGAATTCGTGCTGGAACAACCGCACCTGAGCTGACATCAATGAAATCAACACCTTGTTCTTTCATCCATTCGGCGATGGTAACATAATCTTGTACAGTTAATCCTTCTTCATGATAATCATTAGCAGACACTCGAACAAAGAGAGGACCATCCCAAACAGTTTTTACAGCTTCAATAATTTCACGGAGGAAACGATATCGATTTTCAGGTGTGCCACCATATTCGTCTGTCCTGAGATTTGACAGTGGGGAGAGGAATTGATTGATTAGATATCCATGCGCACCATGGAGCTCAATCACATCGAAACCAGCTTTTTTTGCCCGCTCGACTCCTTTTTTAAACGCTTCAATTGTTTCTTCAATTTCAGCTTTTGTCATTTCCTTTGGCGTTTTCATTTTTTCATTAAAAGCAATTGCTGAGGGAGCTACTATTTCTCCTTCTAATTCAGCTTTTCTTCCGGCATGTGCGATTTGAATCCCAGTTTTTACATCATTTTCTTTAATTAAATCAACCAATACTTTTAGTCCCTCTATATGGTCATCACTCCAAATTCCTAAATCCTGTGGAGAAATTCTCCCTTGAGGGGTTACAGCTGTTGCCTCTAGAATAATTAACCCAACCTGCCCAACGGCTCTTGAGACATAATGAGTACGATGCCAGTTTTGAACCAACCCATCTTGATTATGGCTGGAATACATACACATGGGAGACATGACAATACGATTTTTTAATGTAACGTTTTTCACGGTGTATGGTGAAAATAGTTTTACAGACATTATGGAACCCTCCTATTTATATTATCGGTTATAGTATAGCAAAGGTTTCCATAATTTAAAAAAATCAAGCTTTTAAAAAACTTAAAATATTTGCTTCACTGAATGTAGCTCCATACTTAGGGCATTCCCCATTCTCTTTGATTGAGAGGCAGCTTCTTTAATGCAGGAAACAAAAGCATGTTGTACCTTATTTTCTTCAAGTATACGGATTCCAGCTTCTGTTGTACCACCAGGGCTTGTGACTTCTTGTCGCAGCTTGCTTGAAGATTTTGTTGTTGATTTAAGCATTTCTGCAGCACCGACCAATGTTTGAACGATCAATTCCTTAGCAATTTGTCGTTCTAACCCAATTTCAACTGCACTATTCTCCATTGCTTCGACAAGATAGTAAATATAGGCTGGGCCGCTTCCGGATAGACCTGTTACTGCATCTAACTGTTCTTCATTTACAAAGGTTGTAAGTCCAACTGTATCAAATAAACTTCTAATCATTTCAAGCTGTGTAGAGGAGACAAAAGTATTCACTGCAATGGCAGTGGCAGATTTTCCTACTGCCGCAGATGTATTTGGCATAGCTCTTGCTATCGATAGTGATTTGCCTGCAAGAGTTTCTATTGTATTTACAGAAATACCAGCAAGAACAGAAATGATTAGCATTTGATTTGTTAGGTGGCCGCGAATTTTTTGAATGGCTGCTAGTGCATCCTTGGGCTTCATTGCTAATACGACTGTCTCGGCCTGATTAAATAGGCTATCTAAATCATAGGTAATGGTAACACCATATTTATGATGGAGGTTTTTAAGTTTTTTTTCGTCCGTCTTATTTGTTACCCAAATGTTTTTTGAATCGAGTAAGTTGTTTTTTACAATTCCTGATATTAAAGCTTCTGCCATTGACCCTGCCCCGACAATCGCTAATTTTCTCATTCCTAGTCCCCCTTAAAAGCTTTTTAAAAACAAAAAGACCCTTCATCCGTAAAGGACGAAAGGTCATTCTTTCGTGGTACCACCTTCATTTACCCCTATTTACTATCAAAAGGGGCTCACTCACATTCTGTTAACGCCAGAGTACGTTAGGTTTGCCTAAATGCTCCTAAGATAGGTTCAATGATTAAGAGGGCGATAAGGTCTTTCAGCCTATGGACCTTACTCTCTTTTGCCATTTCTCATCTACTGGTCTTATTCATCGCTTTAAAATATCAAAGTTTTAATTGTGATTATGGGGGATACTAGGTTTGTCTGTCAAGAAGATTTTGCAGAATTTTTTGTTTTTTTAAAAACAAATTTATGAATGACAATTCATTTTGAAATCTGTACACTAATATTTATAGATGAACTTTCTATATAGAAATAATTTTAAGGAGGGATGTCCCATGACAGAATGGAAAGATGGGATTGCAAAGCTAACTTTGCCTACACCATTTCCTGTAGGGGATGTAAATGCCTATTTAATTGACGGGGAACGACTAACCCTTGTGGATGCAGGAGTTAAGACGGAGGAAGCATGGGCTTCTTTCTTGGAACAGCTAGATATGCTTCACCTTCGACATTCAGATATTGAGCAAGTGATTTTGACCCATCATCATCCTGACCATGTTGGCTTGCTTGATTTTTTTCCACATTCATTAGAAGTGTACGGACATCCTTTAAATGAAAGATGGTTAAATCGGACGGAGTCTTTTTTTCAAGAGCATGATGAATTTTATCGCAAGCTTTTTCATGAATTCGGAATTCCTGCTAAATTTTTTGAACTAATTTCACTTTTAAAAGAGTCACTTAAATTTTCTTGTAATCGTTCGTTAACAGGTTCTCTTACTGAGGGAGACAAACCAATGGGTTTGTCAGAATGGAAAGTGATAGAAACTCCGGGACATGCCCAAAGCCATATTAGTCTTTTTCGCAAAAAGGATGGCATTTTGATTGGCGGAGATCACATTTTAGCTCATATATCTCCTAATCCATTGCTTGAGCCTCCTGCTCCAGGTGAAAAGGAAAGACCGAAGCCACTGGTCCAATATAATCAATCATTGATAAAGCTCCTATCATACCCTATCCAAATGGTATATACAGGACATGGAGAAGAGGTTTTTGATTTATCTATGCACGTCGAAAAACGGCTTGCCCGTCAGCATGAAAGGGCGATGACAGTAAAAAGCTGGCTTGAAGAAGAAAGCTTGACTGTTTTTGAAATATGCAAGCGCCTTTTTCCAACTGTTTATAAACGTGAGCTGGCATTAACGATTTCAGAAACAGTAGGTCAGCTTGACTATTTGGAATCAATCGGACAAATAAAGTGATGTACATTTTTTTAAATAGAGCAAAAAGAATCTACCACAAAGGAGTTAAATGGGGTAGATTCTTTGCTGTGTGTATATTTCAGATTACCTTCTCATTGAACACACTTGGAATAATATAGATAAAACGAATGTCTAGCATTCATTCTCTTCTTTTTTATTCAAATTTCTTTTCACTCTTACAAAGGCGATAAAATCAATCATTTCATCCTTTGATAGTGGTTTCCCATCTATTAAAAGTCTATGATCCGGGTTTTTCACTAGATTTGTAATCTCTATTAGTTCCTGCTCCTCAAACGTTCTACCTATTATAAAATCAACCGTTGTTTCAAATAAGTCTGCAATTTGCGATAATGACTGAAGGGAAGGCTCACGGTAACCGGACTCATACCCAGCGTAAGTACTTTTCGCCATTCCAAGTTGATCAGCAGTTTCTTGTAGGGACCATTTTCGCTTTTTTCTTAATTCGAATAAATGTTCCAGCATAATCTCAAACTCCATTTTTTAAAATTTAAAATCATTATAGCATAGTAAAATGAGCTAGACTATAAAAATGTGCGCGAATCGAATACAATATCTTGATTTTTTTGAATTTAGTTTTATAATTACAAATATAAATACGCGTTTTGCGAAAATTTTACTATTTTCTCGCTATGGAGAGGTTGCTTATGAAAAAAATCTTATTGCTTGCTACAGGTGGGACGATTGCTTCAGTGGAGGGAAATGATGGTCTTGTTCCGGGATTATCTGTTGAAGAATTGCTTCATTACATACCTGAATCTTCAGCAAATATAAAAATTGACGGTAAAATTTTAATGAATATCGACAGCACCAATTTACAGCCGGAGCACTGGGTAACAATCGCTGAAGCTGTCTATGCCCATTATCATGATTATGATGGGTTTGTCATAACACATGGAACAGATACATTAGCGTATACATCCTCTGCGCTTTCCTATATGCTTCAGGGTCTTGAAAAGCCAGTTGTGCTAACCGGCTCTCAGGTTCCAATTAGCTTTAAAAAAACAGATGCCAAGAAAAATGTCGCTGATGCCCTTCAGTTTGCATGTGAGGATATAGGTGGTGTGTTTATTGTATTTGACGGCAGGGTGATTCTTGGAACAAGAGCTGTTAAAATGCGAACAAAAAGCTATGATGCATTTGAGAGCATCAATCATCCATATGTAGCTTATGTGAATAAAAAAGAAGTGAAATACCAATGGAAACCTATGGCTCCCGAGCAACCTCTTTCTTTAAATACGAATTTATGTACGGATGTATTTTTAATGAAATTGTATCCTGGGATGAAGCCAGAGACGTTTGATTTTCTAAGAGAATTATATAATGGAATTATTATTGAAAGCTTTGGAAATGGCGGCTTACCTTTTGAAGGAAGGGACTTGGTTTCGAAAGTTCAAGAACTTACGGAAAAGGGAATTGCCGTTGTCATCACAACTCAATGCTTGGAAGAAGGAGAAGACCTACTTTTATATGAAGTGGGCCACAAGGTAGCACAGCATCATGTTATTTTATCCGGGGATATGAACACGGAAGCCATCGTTACAAAATTGATGTGGGCACTTGGACAAACCGAATCTTTAGATCAAATCAAAGAAATAATGGAAACTCCATTAGCAGGAGATTTAACCATAAAATCAGATAAAGAAGATTAAATAGAGGAGAGCGACACATATGTCAATCACAAAAAGCCAAATGCGCACAGAAAAGGATTTTTTAGGTACAAAAGAAGTCCCAATTGAAGCTTACTATGGTGTCCAGACGCTCCGTGCGGTTGAAAATTTTCCTATAACAGGGTATCGAATCCATGAAGACCTAATTAAGGCAATGGCGATGGTGAAAAAAGCCGCTGCACTTGCCAATATGGATGTAAAACGTCTTTATTCTGGCATTGGAGAGGTCATCGTGAAGGCGGCAGAGGAAATGATGGTTGGAAAATGGCATGATCAAATTATTGTCGATCCAATCCAAGGCGGTGCTGGTACCTCTATTAACATGAATATAAACGAAGTTCTTGCCAACCGTGCTCTTGAGTTGCTTGGTAATGAAAAAGGAGACTATTTCCATTGCAGTCCGAATAGCCATGTCAATATGTCGCAATCAACGAATGATTCGTTTCCAACTGCGATTCATATAGCTGTTTTGAATCTTTTAGAAAAATTGCTTGACACAATGGAAGATATGCATACTGTTTTTCATGAAAAGGCCGAAGAATTTAATCCTGTCATTAAAATGGGTCGCACCCATCTTCAGGATGCTGTACCGATTCGGCTTGGCCAGGAATTTGAAGCGTATAGTCGTGTGATTGAACGTGACATTAAGCGAATTAAACAATCTCGCCAGCATTTATATGAGTTGAACATGGGAGCAACAGCCGTAGGAACTGGATTAAATGCGGACCCGCGTTACATAGAATTTGTAGTTAAACATCTTGCAGACATCAGTGGTCTTCCTCTTAAAGGAGCTGAACATCTTGTAGATGCAACACAAAATACAGATGCCTACACAGAAGTGTCTGCGGCGTTGAAAGTTTGTATGATGAATATGTCAAAAATTGCAAATGATCTGCGGTTAATGGCCTCTGGCCCAAGAGCTGGTTTGGCTGAAATTTCTTTGCCTGCCCGGCAGCCTGGATCTTCTATTATGCCAGGAAAAGTAAATCCTGTTTTACCAGAACTGATTAATCAGGTAGCCTTTCAGGTTATCGGCAATGACCATACGATTTGTCTTGCATCTGAAGCAGGTCAGCTTGAATTGAATGTGATGGAGCCTGTTCTAGTATTTAATTTGTTGCAGTCGATTAGTATTATGAACAATGCCTTCCGTACTTTTACAGACCATTGTTTAAAAGGAATACAAGCAAACGAAGAAAGATTAAAAGATTATGTTGATAAGAGTGCGGGAGTTATTACGGCTGTAAATCCCCATCTTGGGTATGAGGTAGCAGCACGAATTGCTAGAGAGGCTATTTTAACCGGTGCGCCCATCAGGGAACTATGTTTAAAATATGATGTCTTGACAGAAGAGGAATTAAATTTGATACTGGATCCGTATGAAATGACGCATCCCGGAATTGCTGGAGCAGTTTTGCTGGAAAGAGAATAGCATATTAATAAATAATAGAAAATCTCATTAGATTCGGTTAAGACATATTTAATTAGGAGCTTTCCTACTAATAGGGGAAAGCTCCTTCTTGTTTTATGTTATTGGATTATTATCTTTTCCTTTTATTTAAAAGTCAAATTGTCAATTAAGAACATTTTTGGCCCAGCAAACCAACAGCTGTTTGGTCCCTTTTTTCTAGCATCCAACTCCATCCTGTTAAGATAACCGCTGCTAAAACCATTAGTGATCCAATCCAGGTGGTATGAATCAGTCCGATAGAATCTGTAATAACCCCTCCTAAGTAGGACCCAAGTGCAATTCCGGCGTTAAAAGCAGCAATATTAATTGCTGAAGCTACATCGACAGCAGTCGGTACAAACCGCTCTGCTAACATGACCACATATACCTGTAATCCAGGTACATTCATAAAAGCTAGAAGACCCATGAAGAAAACGGTAATCAGGCCGCCAATTTTAAATGGTGCTGTATACATGAAGATAAATAGAATAACTGCTTGAACAATGAACATATACAATAAAGCTTTAATAGGATTTTGATTCGTTAGCTTTCCACCTATCATATTTCCAATCGCGATTGCAATACCATATATGAGCAGAATCATAGCTACCGTGCTTTCTTTATATCCAGTTATTTCTTGCAGGATTGGTGTTAAATAAGTGAAGACAACAAATGTCCCTCCGTACCCTAAGGCAGTAATTATAAATAAGAGTAATAAACGTCCATTTTTCAGTAATTTAAACTGATCGCTGAACGTTGTCGGCGTTCCCTTTCGTAAGTCAGATGGAACGAGGACGTTGTTTGCAATGAGAGCAATGATCCCAACTGCTACAATGAGAATGAATGCCATTCTCCAGCCGAAATGTTGTCCAATGAATGTTCCAAATGGAACACCTGTAACCGTAGCAACCGTAAGTCCTGAAAACATAATGGATATTGCGCTTGCTCTCCTATTTTCAGGTACTAAATCAGCTGCAATCGTTGAGCCAATCGACATAAAAACACCATGTGAGAAGGCAGAAATCACGCGAGCTACAAGTAAAACGCCGATGCTTGCAGCACTTGCGGCAATGCTATTACCGATAATAAAAACAATCATGATCCAAAGTAATAAAGATTTACGTGACATACTAGACGTGATGGATGTCAGGATAGGTGCCCCGAAAGTTACTCCTAAAGCGTAAAGGGAAACAGTTAAGCCGGCTGTTGTAACAGGTACTTTTAAATCCTCTGCAATTAGTGGTAATAACCCTACACTAATAAATTCTGTCGTTCCTATTGCAAATGCACTCATTGCTAAAGCCAGAAGTGCAAATGTACTTCGTTTTTTATCGATAGACATTTTTCTCCTCCTAATTTTGGGGAATTTGTATAAAAAAGCTTGCTTACAGTAAACGATATAAATAAATCAATACATACATTTCAACCAGCCAATGTTATTATGGGATATATCATAATGAATGTTAAGTACGTACTTAAAAGTAATATAGGTACTTTTTAGTACCTATCTATTAGGAGGCGATAAAAAATGGAGAAAAAGAAATACAATATATCAGTCGAAGCAACACTGGAGGTTATTGGGGGAAAGTGGAAATGCGTGATTCTGTGTCATCTAACACATGGTAAGAAACGTACAAATGAATTGAAACGTCTGATGCCAAATATTACGCAAAAAATGTTAACCCAGCAATTACGTGAATTGGAGGAAGATGGCGTTATTAATCGAATTGTCTATAATCAAATTCCTCCAAAAGTGGAGTATGAACTAAGTGAATATGGTTGGAGCCTAAAGGGTATTTTAGACTCGCTATGTGCTTGGGGAGAAAAACATATTACGAGAGTATATGGTGATAAATTTGCAGTTTTAGAAGAAAGTATTTTAAATGAACATCTGAAGTAATTTTATCTTTTGAAAAAACCCTCATTTTGTTTCGAAACGGCAAACCATCCCATAAGTTAATTAAGATATATGAAAAATACAAACAATAGGAAGACAACTTAAAAGGTGATTCTAGTTTTTTTGTCCTTAATAGTTTGTATTTTTTACGAGAATACTTTTTAATAATAGGTATCATAAAGACTAAATAAAGTTGAGGTTATTTATTTGAAAGCACTTATATTTAAAACCTTTGGAGGACCGGAAGTACTGGAATATAGCGAGATTGATGCTCCTTCTATCAGCCCTGGTGAAATTCTTGTAAGGATGAAAGCGATTGGCCTGAATTTTGCCGATATTTATAGAAGAAAGGGGAATTATCATCTTGAAGGGAAGCCCCCTTTTATTCTAGGCTATGAAGGAGCAGGAATAGTAGAAAAGGTGGGGTCAGGAGTACAAGGCATAAACATAGGTGACCGTATTGCTTTTGCCGATGTTCCTCATGCCAATGCTGAACTAGTGGCAGTGCCGCAGGAAAAAGCAATTCCTCTTCCACATACCATCTCTTTTGAAAAAGCTGCATCTTTATTGCTACAAGGCTTGACGGCCCATTATTTAACACGAGACAGTTATTCTGTTAAAAAGGATGATGTTGTACTTGTCCATGCTGTAGCGGGTGGTGTTGGTCAGCTTCTCGTACAAATCGTAAAACTGTTCGGTGGTAAGGTCATTGGTTTAACTTCTTCAATGGAGAAAGCTGCAATTGCCCAAAATATAGGTGCGGATAAAGTTTTTTTATATAAAAATGACTGGAAAAGAGAAGTACTCGTGGAGACAAACCAAAAAGGGGTAGATGTAGTCTACGAGTCAGTAGGATCCACTCTTCATGATAGTTTTGCGGTTACTCGAATAGGTGGAACGGTGGTTTTTTACGGTATGGCCGGTGGGGACCCTGCTTTCATTGATCCAAGAATGTTAATGGATACTTCCAAAACCTTAACTGGAGGGGACCTTTGGAATGTTCTTACTTCTCATGAAGAACGAGTAGTTCGTTCAAATGAATTATTCCGCTGGATTGAAGAAGGCAAAATATCAGTTTTAGAGCCAAAGAAATTTTCTTTAAGTGAGGGACCGGACGCACATAGATTTTTGGAAAGCCGAAAGAGCACAGGGAAAATTTTGTTCATTCTATAAATGTTTATATTCCAGGGGTGAGGTGCAAATTATGGTTCAATTAACAGGAAAGAATATTGTCATTACTGGGGCTTCAGGTGGAATTGGAGCAGAGATTGCCAAGCTGTGTGCTGCCCGTGGTGCGAATCTTGTCTTGTTAGCAAGAAGTATGGATAAATTAGAACAACTGCAAAACAGTCTGCAAGAACGCTACCAGGTGAAGGTAGATGTTTTTCAGCTGGACGTTTCAGATACAAATCAAGTACAAAAGGTTTTTAAGCAAATAGATGAAACCATTAACGAAGTAGATATTTTGGTAAACAATGCTGGTTTTGGTGTTTTTCGTGAAGCGCACGAGGCCACAATTGAAGAGATAAAAGGGATGTTTAATGTTAATGTGGTCGGCTTGATGGTTTGTACGAGCATGGTTCTTCCTAAAATGCGTGAAAGGCGCTTTGGCCATATTATTAACATAGCCTCCCAAGCTGGTAAAATTGCTACACCTAAATCAAGTGTATATTCTGCAACGAAGCATGCGGTTCTTGGGTTTACAAATAGTCTGCGCATGGAGCTTGCAGATTTTAACGTGTACGTGACTTCTGTCAATCCTGGCCCAATTGCAACAAATTTTTTTACCATTGCTGATGAAAAGGGTACATATGTAAAAAATGTTCAAAGATTTATGCTTAAACCAGAATATGTCGCCCAAAAGGTAGTGAATGCGATGATTACTCCGACCCGTGAAATTAATTTACCCCGTTGGATGAATATGGGAAGTATCATCTATATTCTTATGCCTCGTTTATTTGAGCGGCTGGGCAAAAGAGCTTTTAATAAAAAATAATAATACCTTGTTTAGAGGTGCTTTACTAGTTTGTTAAAAACTCATATACCATATCATTAATCACCTCATGCAGGTTTGCATGAGGTTCTTCCACTTTAAATTGTAAGATTTTTTTATAGAGTGCCTCTAATTCTTCCTCATCTATTGGCCATGAATCTAGTTCTGAATAGTATTGTTTAAAGCAATTTCGAATCATTTTGTAAACCAACTTTTTATTCAATACCTTACACCTCACCTGCTGATTATATCGTAAATCCCATTTTTTTAAAAACAAGTTGTTAATAAGTTCCTATTGAATACGAACGCATATTCGATTAAAATAATGAATATACTTAAATAGAACTAATGTTCGTAATGATAGGAGGGGGAGAAATGGTCGATTACAGTGCGTTACCACAAAATCAAATTCTCTGTGTTGACATGAAAAGCTTTTATGCAAGCTGTTCGGCTGTGATGTATGGCCTTGATCCTTTGGACTGTTATTTAGCGGTCGCTGGGAATAAAGAGCGGCAAGGAAGTGTTGTGCTCGCTGCTTCCCCGCGGTTAAAAAAAGAATTTGGAATTAAAACTGGCGCCCGTTTGTTTGAAATTCCAAATGATCCTCGTATTCAAATAGTTGAACCATCCATGGCTACTTATTTGCGAATCTCAACAGAAATTTCACGTGTTTTTAATCGTTATGTACCAAAGGAAGCCATCCATACTTACAGTGTTGATGAAAGCTTTATAAAGGTCGATGGAGCCGTTCACTTATGGGGAAGTGCAACTATTATTGCAAAAAAATAAAAGATGACATTGAGCGAGAATTCCAACTCCCATGTGCAGTTGGAATCGGGCCAAACATGCTCATAGCGAAGCTTTGCCTTGATATTGAAGCAAAGAAAAAAGGTGTTGCTGAGTGGACGTTTGCAGATATTCCGGAGAAGCTTTGGCCCATTTCCCCGCTTAGCGAAATGTGGGGCATTGGCAGAAGAATCGAAAAAACATTAAATGGAATGGGGATTTTTACAGTTGGTCAGCTAGCGCGATTTGATTTAGAAAAGCTAGAGAAGAAATTTGGAATCATGGGTAATCAGCTTTATCACCATGCCTGGGGGGTTGACCTTTCAGATTTAGGTGCCCCGATTATTGAAGGGCAAATCAGTTTTGGGAAAAGCCAAATTCTTTTGCGAGATTATAAAAAAGAGGATGAAATTAAGTATGTCATATTAGAAATGTGTGAAGAAGTAGCGCGCAGGGCAAGAGCGCATCGAAAAGCGGGTCGAACCATTAGTTTGGGAGTAGGTTATAGCAAAGAGGAATTTGGCGGCGGTTTTCATCGTGCGAAAACAATTGAGCAGCCAACGAATGTAACAATGGAACTTTACCGTGTTTGTCTTGAACTCTTCCATCAATATTATACAGGGAAAACAGTTAGAAATCTTTCGATTACACTTGGCAATATTGTGGATGACCGTGAATTTCAGATCAGCCTTTTTGATATGGGAGCAGGAAAAAGGCGAGAGCTTGGCTATGTGGTGGATGGAATTCGTAACCGTTTTGGGTCGGGATCCCTTTTGCGTGCCGTTTCTTATACAGCAGCGGGAACAGCTAAGCAGCGGGCTACACTCGTTGGCGGACATAAGATGTAACAAGAAAACGGTTTGAAGCAAACTTTACTCAAGGAAGCTTATTTAATGATGAAAACTAATGTGCTTCGAAGCTAGACAGTCTTTAAGAAAGAAGGAGCGGACAATGATTCGTGACCGTGGAAGAATTAAATGGACGGCAATGATGCTTCCTGAGCATGTGAAATTGCTTAGGGACTGGGTAAAGGAGGATACGTACGAACAGAAAAAACGGTTGGATGAACAGCAGCATGAAAGGTTGAATGGGACTCTATCTGAGGCAATGGAGTTTGATCAGTGGCTTACCATTACCCATTATCGAGACCAAAATTATGAAATCGTCATTGGTAAGGTCCATTACTGGGATGAAATAAGCCATAAGCTTCATGTTATAGACCGCTTTGAAGAGATGCATCAAATCGATATTGCTGATATTGCTGATGTTCGGATAACAGAATAAAAAAGCAGCCCATGTAAAAAAGCTGCTTCGAAAAGTTATTCATCTTTAGAAACGCGCACAACTGATGAAAATTTGCCTTTATGGGAGCCGTCGCAAAATGGTTTATTGTTTGACAGCCCACAGCGGCAAAGGGAAAAACTTGGTTTTGTTTCGATAACATTGCCTTCGCCATCCAGCAATTCTACATCACCTGTAATGCGTAATGAGCCATTATCATTTACTTTAATTTGAACATTTGACATACTAACACCCCCTCAAGCAAAAAAATAAAGATATTTAAAAACGTATGTTACAATCATCATATGCATAGAAAGGGGTACTTAAACATGGAAATCCTAATAACAGAGGCAGCTGCCGAAAAAATAAATGAAAAGATCCAAACATTAAATGGTTATATAAAGCTAAAATACGATATAGAAGGCTGCGGTTGTGCGGTTGACGGAGTTTCTGCATTATGGCTTGTACCTGAGCTTGATGGGGATGACATTGCGATTGAAACAAATGATCGACCCATTTACATGGAAAAATCAAAAACAGTTTTCTTTGATGAGCAAATGAAAATAGACTTTTCTAATACATCCAATAGCTTTCAATTAAAAAGCCCAAATCAAATTTTAAACGGACGACTAAATTTTATTATACAAACGAAGTAATATAAGACCTTTTTAAAAGGTCTACTTTTTTTGAAAACATAATAAAATGATGCTGGGATGGGCACAAGGGAAATCGAATGAAGTAGGGGATTGAATGATTCAATCCCCTTTTGGACCTTAAACAACATTCGATGGATTATAACCTATGTGTTTTTCTAAAAATTCATCGATAACATGTTCATAATCCTTTTGGTTTTGAGAAAAGGATTGTGCATGAAGACCATTTGCAGCGAGGTAGAGCATTTTAGGCCCATTTTTCTTAGCAAATAATTCTTCTGTCATAGCCGGTAAAATATAGTCATCTTTTTTACTATGAATGAACAGTATGGGATGATGAATATTTTGAATGAAGGCGATTGGCGAAACCTCATGGATGGAATATTTATCTCGAATACGTAAAAATAAATTGGCAATTGGCAATAGAGGCCATGAAGGGAGCTTCATTTCGATTTTTAGTCGGTAGCGAAGCTGCTCTTTAAAATTAGAAAAAGGGCAATCAGCTATATAAAAATCAGCACCATCACAAAGCATCCCTGCATATAAAAGCATGGTGACTGCGCCCATCGATTCTCCGTGAATGCCAAGTTGGATTGAATCCCCTTTTTCGTGTTTTAACCAGTCCACAACAGCTTTTAAATCAAACTTTTCATAATGGCCAAAGCTTGTTGTTTTCCCGCCTGATTCACCGTGACGTCTGTGATCATAAATTAAAACATTAAATCCACGCTTTAAAAATAGATTCATGTATTTGATGGAATTGATTTTATTTTCCGTCACACCGTGAGAAATAATGATATAACGATTATTAGAATATGGTTCGACTAAGACGGCTTTTAACAAATAGCCAGAAGGGGAAGAAATAAATACATCTAATTTAGGAAGGGAATCAAATTCTTCAGGGTTATACCTTCCTGCCTCCTTCTCCCGTTTTAAAATCTGCTCTTCATCCTTCTTTTTTATGTACATGAGCTTATTTGTAAAATAGAAACCAATTGTACAAAGGAAAAGGAATGCAGTAAAAAGGAGCTGGAATGTTTTTTTCAAGGACAACCACCTCATTTAAAAGATATATTATTGTATATTTTACCATAGAAAAAGCCGCTACCTCTAGCGGCCTGGGAAAGCATTAACATATTATTGCTCAGCATTCTGACGTTTCGTAGGATGAAGCTCCTTTTCTAGTTCCTCTCTTGCAATCATTCTTTTTCCTGTTTCGGCGGCTGGTTGTCCCTTTTGGCTAAATCCCTTGTCACGTTTTTGGCTCATCATGTGCATCTCCCTTTCAAGAGTGGTTTCCTTCTTAAGATGAGTAAATTGGAGGAAGCTTATGCGTAAAAATGATTATTCCGCCAGTGTATTTAAGCGAAAGTATGCGCTTTCAATTTTTCTTGAAAGATGTGGACGAACAATGTCAATGGCCTTTAATAATAGGTTGAGATCAATCCCAGTACTGATGCCCATTCTTTCCAGCATATAAACAACATCCTCTGTAGCCACATTTCCTGATGCCCCTGGTGCAAATGGACAACCACCAAGACCGCCAGCAGATGTATCAAACCGATCAATGCCTGCCTGGAGGGCTGCGAAAATATTTGAGAGTGCAAGCTTTCGGGTATCATGAAAATGAGCAGTAATAAGTGTGTTAGGAAATGAGGCTTTTAATTGTGAAAATAAGTAATATACTTCATTTGGAACAGCCATCCCAATTGTATCAGCTACACTTAATTCATCTACACCTGCTTCAACAAATTCAAGACAGAGTTTGAATGTTTCAGAAGGGTCTATTTTACCTTCATAAGGACAATAAAAGGCTGTTGAAATGCAAGCCCTTACAAAATACTCTTTTGCCTTTAACTCCTGAATAATCGGAATAAGTTCTGTCATGCTTTCCTTAGTCGTTTTATTAATATTTTGTTGATTGAATTGATTGCTTGCACCAACGAAAACGGCAACAGCTTTGCATTCTGTTTCTAAGATGCGTTCAACTCCTTTGCGATTTGGTGCTAGGACAATGTTTCTAATTTTTACATCTAAGCCATTAGAAACGATTTCACCGGCATCTGCCATTTGAGGCACCCATTTTGGTGAAACAAAGGACGTTAATTCCATCTCCATAATTCCAGCATTTTTTAATTCCTCAATAAACATTTTTTTGATTTCCGTGGGTATAAAGGATTTCTCATTTTGCAGCCCGTCACGCGGACCAACTTCGATAATGGTTGCCCTTTTTGGTAAAATTATCAATATCTTCCCCCCCTTGTAAAATAATTCATATATCAATTGTAAGAATAATATAAATTTTATGAAAGTAAAAGGAATTTTAATCTTTCACTAGAAATTAATAATGTAAGTAATGTGAACATTGTATGAAATGAAAGCGTTTTCTAAGTAAGGTGTCAGAACTATTGGTGAGCTAGGATAAACAGGTATCAATGAAAGGAGAGGTAGAATGAAAAGGATTTTTACGTCCTTTAAAGAGGCAATTGCAGATATCCAAGATGGGGCAACATTAATGGTAGGTGGCTTCGGGCTATGTGGAATTCCTGAAAATTTAATTTTAGCCTTAGTAGAAAAAGGGGTGAAGGACTTAACTGTCATTTCGAATAACTGTGGTGTAGATGAATGGGGGCTTGGACTTCTCTTGAAAAATAAACAAATTAAGAAAATGATTGGATCATATGTAGGAGAAAATAAAGAGTTTGAGAGACAGGTTCTATCAGGAGAAATTGAAGTAGAACTCATTCCTCAGGGGACACTGGCAGAGAAAATTCGAGCGGGAGGAGCCGGAATCCCAGCCTTTTATACGCCTGCAGGTGTTGGAACTCCAATAGCCGAAGGGAAGGAAATTAGAATATTTAATGGAAAAGAATATATATTGGAAGAGGCGTTGACAGCAGATTTTAGTATTATACGGGCTTGGAAGGGTGATAAGATAGGAAACCTTGTCTATCACAAAACAGCCAGAAATTTTAATCCGATGATTGCCGCTGCAGGTAAGCTGACGATTGCGGAGGTAGAGGTTCTTTGTGAAATCGGAGAATTAGATCCGAATCAAATTCATACTCCAAGTATATATGTCCAATCCATTATAAAAGGAGAGCAAGCAAAACGAATTGAGAAATTAACCTTAAGTAAATAAGGTGTAAAGGGGGGGAAGTCCGAATGGATAAAATATTTGTAAGAGAAAAAATTGCAAAACGGGCTGAAAAAGAGATCGAAAATGGATTTTATGTAAATCTGGGAATTGGTATGCATACACTTGTAGCAAATTATATTTCGGAAAATAAACAAGTTGTTTTACAATCAGAGAACGGGTTACTTGGCATCGGGCCCTATCCGAACGAGGAAGAGGTAGATCCGGATTTAATAAATGCAGGGAAAGAGACAGTTACTGCTGTAAAAGGTGCAGCATTTTTTGATAGTGCTGAATCATTTGCCATGATTCGTGGAGGACATATCAATATTGCCATTCTCGGGGGAATGGAAGTTTCAGAGCAGGGAGATTTGGCTAATTGGATGATCCCAGGGAAAATGATTAAAGGAATGGGGGGAGCTATGGACCTTGTCCATGGTGCTCAAAAAATTATTGTCATTATGGAACATGTGAATAAAAATGGTGAGTCAAAAATTTTAAAGAAATGTACGCTGCCTTTAACGGGTAAAGGGGTAGTAGACCGAATTATCACTGATAGAGCGGTTATGGACGTAACGGAGAAAGGGCTAAAACTCATAGAAGTAGCGAAGGGTTTTACAATTGAAGAAGTGATAAATTCAACTGCTTCATCTTTAGAGGTTGATGATGATGTAATCCTAAATTCATATTGATAATAATGTGTATTTTAAAAAGAATGTTCAGTGAAAAGACTGAACGTTTTTTTGTAAAAAAAATGTGATAATTTTGTGAAAAACAACTTAGAATATCCTTGACAGTCTAATAGATTTAGATTATTCTAAAAACATAACAAATGTAATGAGTTGTAACAAATGTGAATTACGGTATAAAAAAAACAAGCACTATAACATTTGTTATGAAAAAAGAGTAAGCAAATGGAGGATCCAATATATTTTTTTGGCAAAATTGAAAGCGCTTAAAAAGCTTTCGGTAATTGCTAAAGGAGGGTGAGACGCCAAAATTAGACTAAAACTATATTAAAAGAGGTGCAAATATGAAGCTTACCATTACACTTTGTGCAATTTTATTAATGCAATATATATTTTCTTTTATTCAAATTCAACTTTATAAAAAAAATATGGAGAAAATTGTTAGCGGTTACAGAGGAGACGATGGTTTTTATATTTTTTCGGGAATGGAAAAAAGAAAACTAAGTTCAGGTGCTATTGTAATCATCATTGTGGATAATCTTTATACCATACATGAATGCCATATAATGAAAGGCGTTTCCGTCTTTTCAAGGTTTAAAGAACTGAAAAAATACAAAGGCAAGCATGTTGGCGAAATGGTGAATGATGTAAATGAAACCTATGTAGAACAAAACAAGCGAAAAAAAGTCTCTGCAATAGGGAAAGCATTATTAACCGCAGGAGAAAATGCATTACTAACAGTTTCAAAGAAAAATATATCCATAGGATAAGAGAAAGGGTGTTTAATGATGGAATGGATTCAATGGTTAGGTTCACACTTTATTGGTATGTTTGATGCTGGTGGTAAAACATTTATGGGTTTAGTGACAGGAATTATCCCTACCTTGGTTGTTCTTTTAACATTCACACACTTTATTATTAAGATAGTTGGAGAAGAACGAGTTAATAGGATTATCCAATTTGCTGCAAAATACACACTTTTAAGATATACCCTTATGCCAATTCTATCAGTGTTACTTTTAACTAACCCAATGGCATATACATTCGGAAGATTCTTGCCTGAAAAACAAAAGCCAGCTTTTTATGACTCAGCCGTTTCATTTGTTCATCCAGTTACTTCTTTATTCCCATATGCAAATGCAGGTGAGCTTTTCGTTTACATTGGAATCGCTAATGGTATCAAACAATTACATTTGCCAGTTGCCGGATTAGCCGTTCGCTATTTTCTAGTTGGTATTGTTGTTATTCTAATTCGTGGAATTGTAACAGAAGCCATTACAAAATATTTAGCAAACAGAATGGAAACAAAATCGCAATTATAAAAGGAGGAATGGCAAATGTCTAATCGTGCAGTATTCATATCTAAAGGATCTGGTGGATGGGGTGTGGGACTCCATTTAGAACCAAAAGGAAAGAAGAATAAAGTCGTATCGGTTACTGGTGGAGGAATTCACCCAGTTGCAAAAAGAATTGCTGAATTAACAGGGACTGAAGCAATAGATGGGTTTAGAAACGCAGTTCCTGAGGAAGAAATGATGTGTGTTGTTATTGACTGCGGCGGAACAGCACGAATTGGAGTTTACCCAATGAAAAGAATTCCAACAGTTGATGTGTTGCCTTCTTCACCATCAGGCCCACTATCCAAATATGTAACAGAGGATATCTTCGTTTCAGGTGTTACTCCAAAACAAGTTGTTCAAGCTGAAGGTAATTCTGAAGCAGCAGGTGCTTTAGAGGAAGATCATCCGAAATTTAATACGCAGGATAAAGAAAGTTTCCAAAAAGAGTATAAGCAGCTAAAACAAGAGGTTCAGCAAGTTAGTAATGAAAACTTTTTAATGAGAATGTCTAGGGGTATTGGAAAAATAACAGGAACACTATACCAAGCAGGACGCGATTCCATAGATATGCTTATTAAAAACATTTTACCATTCATGGCCTTTGTTAGTATGTTAATGGGTATCATTACTTATACAGGATTAGGTAATGTGATTGCAAAATCACTTTCGCCCTTTGCCGGGTCGTTCTGGGGGTTAATTGCCATTGTAATCGTATGTACATTACCATTCTTATCGCCGGTGTTAGGACCAGGTGCAGTTATCGCTCAAGTTATCGGTGTGTTAATCGGAAGTCAAATTGCCCTTGGACACATACCGCCACAATATGCTTTACCAGCTCTATTCGCAATTGACGGTCAGGTTGGATGTGACTTTATCCCAGTTGGATTGTCGCTCGGAGAAGCCAAACCAGAAACCGTTCAATATGGAGTTCCGGCCGTTCTGTATAGTCGCTTAATTACTGGTATCATTTCAGTTGTAATTGCTTACTTTGCAAGTTTTGGTTTGTATTAATAAGATAGTTTTTTTACAAGACTATGCATATTGGCCGTTTCACTGGATTTTTTTGGCCAATATGCATAGTTATCTATTTTTATATAAAAGACTATGTTAAATCTTGGTGATTTTGCTACTATGATGAATGGAGAGGTAAATTTTTAGTATAGGGACGTGGGGTTTTATGGACTTTTTAGAGAATCGCCGGCTACTTGTTAGAGTGGCAAATATGTATTATGAGGAAGGAGCAACACAATCCGATATAGCTGAAGCTATTGGTGTTAGTCGCTCTCTTGTTTCAAAATATTTAACAAAGGCAAGAGAACTAGGAATTGTTGAAATTACTATTCATGATGACTATCAACAGCAGCATCGTACTTTAGAAAGAAAATTAGAACGTCTCTACGGTTTACGTGAGGCTTTTTGTATAGATACAGTAGGACAAGAGGCTGCCAAAAAGCATCTTGGAGAGGCAGCAAGTAAATATTTACTGAGAGTAATGAAGGATGATCAAATAATAGGATTATCTTCAGGAACCACCTTATCTGAAATTGCGAAAGCTCTTAACTCGCCACAAATCTACCCAAATGCAACCTTTATTCCAATGGTAGGGGGAATGGGAGATGAGCGTGTAGATATACATGCAAATACCCTTGCAGCTCGAATAGGGGATACCATGCAGGCAAAATATGAACTTCTACATGTTCCTGTTATGGTTGATACAAAAGAAGCAAAGGAAATATTAATGAGGCAACCATCAATCAAACAAAAGTTTGAAATAGCTGAAAAAGCCAATATAGCTTTAGTTGGTATTGGAGGAAGTCCCGATTACTCTACAATGGTGAAAACATATCTTGGCAAAGAATATCAAAATATTAAGGATGACAATTCGATTGTTGGAGATATTTGCTATAACTTTATTAATAAATATGGAAAACCAGTAAATAACTTATGGAATGATCGTGTTCTTGCATTAGACCTAGAAAAGCTAAAAAAAATACCTTTAGTAATTGGTGTTGCATCGGGATTAGAAAAAGTGGACGCTATTCAGGCTGCCTTAATAGGTGATTTAATCGATGTTCTTATTACGGATGAGGAAACAGGGAATGCTCTTTTGCAATAACATTTAAAAAATTAAAAAATGCCAAAAAATTAGAACATTTTTATTGACAGCCCTTTCATTCTGGTTTAATCTATGGATGTAAGTAACAAATGACACGAGTCGGAACATTTGTTACAAAGAATAGTAGTTTGTGATAGTTGATAAATTTTGTTCAAAATCTTTAAAGCGTACCCCATTGCGAACAGAATGTAAGCGCTGTAAGGATGAATATTCTCACATAGGAGGAATGAAAATGTCCATTTACAAAAAGCTTTTACAACGTGAAAAGGAAAATGCACCAATTAGAGTTGGGGTTATTGGAGCGGGTCAAATGGGTTTTGGAATGATTGCTCAAATCTCTAAAATTCCTGGAATGGCCGTAACAGGTATCTGTGATGTGAATCTTGAAGCTGCTAAAAGAGCTGGTGAATATTATAATTCTCAATCAACTAGAAAAGAACCAATGGTTATTACCAGTGATTATCGTGAAGTGATCCAATCAAAAAGTGTTGAAGTAATCGTAGATGCGACAGGTGTTCCAGAAGTAGGAGCAAATGTTTCACTTGAAGCTCTTCGCTCACATAAACACCTCGTACTACTAAATGTCGAAGTTGATATTACAATTGGCTCTATTATGTATCAACTATTTACAAATGCTGGATTAGTATATTCAGGCTCTGCAGGTGATGAACCAGCAGCAACAGTAGAATTATTTGAATTTGCCAAAACGATGGGACTTGAAGTTCTTGTTGCTGGTAAGGGAAAGAACAATCCATTTATTCCGACCTCAAACCCAGATGTAGTTGCTGAAGAAGCTAAAATGAAAAAAATGAGTGCTCACATGCTCGCTGCATTCCAAGATGGAACAAAAACAATGGCAGAAATGAACCTTTTAAGTAATGCAATTGGTCTTGTTCCTGACAAAGTGGGGATGCATGGGGTATCAGCTGACGTTAAAACTGTTGCCGATCAATTAAATCTAAAAGAAAATGGCGGGGTTTTAGATAACTTTGGTGTTGTGGAATATGTTAACGGTTTAGCACCAGGCGTTTTTGTCATCGTGAAAAGTGACCTGGAGCCAGTTGATGATGAACTTCGTTATCTAAAAGTTGGAAAAGGGCCTCATTACGTATTTTATCGCCCATATCATTTAGCAAGTCTTGAAACACCTATTACAATTGCGAAGGCTGTATTGGAGCATGACTCTTCCATTCATCCATTAGGTGCTCCAATCTCTGAAACCGTAGCGGTTGCAAAACGTGATATTAAAGCAGGAGAAAGAATTGATGGAATTGGAGGATATTCTGTACGCGGTGTCCTTGAAACACATCAGGACATGAAAACAAATGGGCATATTCCAATTGGTCTAATCAGCGGCAAGGTAGTTGCAACAAAAAATATTAAATTTGGAGAATTCCTAACAGAAGAAAACTGTGAATTAGATAAATCTACTACTGTTTGGAAATTAAGAGCTCTACAAGACCAATTATTTACACCTGGGAAAACAAAGGAACCCATTATTATAGCGTAGTGCAAACGGAGGTTTCAGCATGTCGAAAACAATTGTAAAGGAAATAGGTACATTGGTTCCTACCTTTAAAGATGATAAAATTGTCATTTTATTTGGCCCAACAGCTCCAAAGGAGCTTAGAGATTTTGCTGTTATTCATGAAGTTCAGGAATGTGTGGAAAATCCGTTATCAGTCGGGGGAACTATTCAATTTGATGATGAAAATTACACCATTGAATTAGTGGGATCTGAAGCCAACAAAAACTTTATGGAACTTGGACATATTTCCATTTACTTTGGAGAGCCATTCGGGGAAGTGTTACCAGGAGCGGTTTATGTTGCTCCATACCAATTTCCAACTTTTGATGAAGGTACTGTCATCACTTTTAAATAATTAGTAGAAAAAAAGCTTCTTAAAATTAGAGAGTAGACTCGATTTTAAGAAGCTTTTTTTTTGAAATTTTTATTGGAATAGTAAGAAAAAATCTTTGAAAAGTTGCTTCATATTTCTTGACTGCAAAACGGAATAGGATTATGATATTTACAAATGTTACACATAAAAACATTTGTAAAGAGGAGGACGCAGAATGTTGAAAACAATAAAAGTGCCATCACATATTACAGAAGAGAAGCTTGTTAGTTTATATAAGGAAATGTGGTTGATCCGTTACTTTGATGAAAAGGTAGACCAGTTCTTTGCCAAAGGAATGATCCACGGTACAACTCACCTTTGTGTGGGACAGGAGCCTTCTGCAGCAGGTGCCATTGCTGCACTAAAAGATATTGACAAAATTACGAGTACTCATAGAGGACATGGACATTGTATATCAAAAGGTGCAAATGTGAATGGGATGATGGCTGAGTTATTTGGTAGAGTAGATGGATATTGCAAAGGAAAAGGCGGTTCCATACATATTGCAGATTTAGAAAAAGGAAACCTTGGTGCAAATGGTATTGTTGGTGGAGGTATTCCAATTGCAGTTGGCGCAGCGCTAACATCCAAAATGAAAAAAGAAGGATATGTCGTACTCTGTTTCTTTGGGGATGGTGCCTCAAATGAAGGAAGCTTCCATGAATCTCTTAACCTTGCATCTATTTGGGATTTGCCAGTCGTATTTATTTGCGAAAACAACCAGTATGGCATGAGCGGTTCAGTTAAGGAAATGACTAGAGTTGAAAATATTGCTGATCGGGCTGTTAGTTACGGAATGCCTGGTAAAGTCGTAGATGGACTTGATGCAATTGAAATCATGAACACCGTTTATGATGCTGTGGAAAGAGCAAGACAAGGTCATGGACCAACATTGATTGAAGCGAAAACATACCGTTGGAAAGGCCATTCTAAGAGTGATGCAAAAAAATATCGTACTCGAGAAGAAGAAGAAGAATGGAGAAAGAAAGACGGGATTAAAAGATTCAGGGACCTGCTGATTGAAGAAGGAATTTTTACAGAAGAAAAAGCAAAACAATTACAAGAAGAAGCAAAGCAAGAAGTTGAAGATGCAGTTAAATTTGCAGAAAATAGTCCACAACCTTCCATTGAGAGTTTACTAGAAGACGTATATGCCTAAGGGGGATGAATCAAAATGAGAGAAATCACATACTTAGAAGCTATTCGAGAAGCAATGAGCCAGGAAATGAGACAGAATGAAGATATATTTATTTTAGGAGAAGATATTGGTGTTTACGGGGGCGCATTTGGAGTAACCCGTGGAATGATTGAAGAATTCGGCCCTGAAAGAGTCCGCAATACTCCAATTTCTGAATCTGCCATTGCAGGTGCAGCAGTGGGTGCCGCCTTAACAGGAATGAGACCAATAATTGAATTACAATTTTCAGATTTTATCACAATTGCGATGGACCAAATTGTTAATCAGGCTGCAAAACTACGGTACATGAACGGTGGAAAGGGCAAAGTACCATTGGTTCTACGAACACCTTCAGGTTCAGGAACAGGTGCTGCAGCACAGCATTCACAAAGTTTGGAAGCTTGGCTAGTTCATATCCCTGGTTTAAGAGTGATTCAGCCTTCAAATGCTTATGATGCAAAGGGATTGCTAAAAGCCGCAATGGATGATGATAACCCAGTTATCTTTTATGAGCATAAATTACTTTACAAAACAAAGGGCGATGTTCCTGAGGAATCCTATTCTATTCCGATAGGAAAAGCTGATGTAAAAAGAAAAGGAAAAGATGTCACCATTGTGGCAACTGCAATGATGGTACACAAGGCACTTGAAGCTGCAGAGGAGCTTGCTAAAGAAGGAATCGATGTGGAAGTCGTTGATCCAAGGACACTAGTTCCACTCGATGAAGAAACCATTATCCAATCTGTTAAGAAAACAGGGCGTTTGATTGTAGCACATGAAGCAGTAAAACGTGGCGGTTTTGGTGGAGAAATAGTTAGCGTGATAGCAGAAAGTGAAGCATTTGATTATTTAGATGCTCCAATCAAACGACTTGGTGGATTACCTGTTCCAATTCCATATAATCCGCATTTAGAGAAAGCAACAGTACCTCAAGTAGCAGACATTATCGAAGCAGTGAAAGAAACTGTTCATTTTTAAATAGGAGGGAATTTATATGGCAAAAGAAATTTTCATGCCGAAATTGAGCAGTACTATGGAAATCGGAACCCTCCTCCAATGGTTTAAAGAAGAAGGAGACCAAGTAGAAAATGGGGAACCTTTATTCGAAATAATGACAGACAAAATCAACATTGAAGTAGAGGCATATGATGATGGCGTTCTATTGAAAAAATACTTCGGTGCTGATGAGGAGATTCCTTGTAATTTTGTTATTGGTTTTATTGGAAAAGAAGGGGAATCCGTTCCGGCGGTATCACCTGGCATAGCAGGTTCTGATTCTAACTCAAATGAACAGGCTCCTTTAGAAGTAGAAACAAAGCTTGAAAGTAAAGAATCATCAGAATCTAACACTGTTACTCAGAGTGGAAAAGTACGAGCGACCCCAGCTGCAAGGCGAGTTGCAAGGGATGAACATGTAAAGCTTCAACTTGTGCAAGGAAGTGGCCCAAAAGGAAGAATTCAGGAAAGAGATGTTCATGAATTCCTATTGAATACTTCAACAGATTTGCGTATTTCTCCATTGGCTAAGAAGATCGCTGATACTGAACAACTAGACGTAGCAACACTAACGGGAACTGGATTAAATGGAAAAATTGTAAAGCAGGATGTAACAGATGCCTTGAAATCAAAACAAAAACCAGTGGAAGTTGCAGCATTAAAAACACGCAAAAAATTATCAGGAATGCGTAAAGTTATTGCAGAAAGAATGCAACAAAGTGTCACAACTGCTCCTCACGTTACATTAACAAGTGATGTCGATATGACAAAAGTGAAAGACTTACGGGCACAGTTAAAACCAATTATTGAGAAGCAAACTGGTCTTAACCTCTCCTTTACAGAAGTCATTATAAAGGCAGTGGGAAATGTATTATCACGTCATCCAAAAGTCAATGCTAGTTTAATTGGTGATGAAATTGTTTTCAATGAAGAAGTAAATGTGGGTCTTGCCGTTGCGGTTGAAGATGGACTTATGGTGCCAGTTTTAAAAAATGTTGACATTAAAGGTTTAAGCCATTTAACTGTGGAAGCAAAGGATTTAGCAAAACGTGCTCGTGAACAAAAATTACTTCCAGATCAAATGAAGGGCTCTACATTTACTGTAAGTAATCTAGGAATGTATGCGATTGATGCTTTTACACCAATTATTAATCTTCCTGAGACAGCCATCCTTGGTATTGGAAGAATCCAAGATAAACCAGTTGTCATAAATGGATCTATAGAAGTAAGACCAATGATGGTTGTTAGTCTTTCATTTGACCATAGAGCAGTCGATGGTGCACCGGCCGCTGAATTCCTGACAGAACTAAAACGAGTGCTTGAAAATCCATTTGAATTGCTAGTATAAGAGGTGCTATTAATGACAAAATCCTATGATATTGCCATAATTGGTGGAGGTCCTGGTGGGTATGTTGCGGCCATAAGGGCCGCAGAATTAGGGCGAAAAACAGCTCTTATTGAACATGACTTTTTGGGTGGTACATGTTTAAACAGAGGCTGCATTCCTTCTAAAACTTTATTAAAACATGCAGAAATCATTGAGTCCCTTGAAGTAGCAAAAGATTGGGGAATCGAAACCGGAGAATTAAAACTTTCCTTGGATAAAATGAAAAAAAGGAAAGACGATGTTATCAATCGCTTGCGAAACGGTATTTCATTTTTGATGAAGCAAGGAAATATTGACGTATATACTGGTTATGGAGAAGTAGAAAGTCCCCATAAAATCAAGGTTTCCACTAAAGAAGAAAATGAATGGATTGAGACAAAAAAGATTATTGTAGCTACAGGCTCTGCACCAGTAGTTCCTCCAATACCAGGATTAAGGGAAGTAAACTATTTTACAAGTGATACGATTTTTGACATAGATACTATTCCACAAACCATGACAATTATTGGCGGCGGAGTAATTGGTGTTGAATTTGCCTGTATTTTTGCCAGTTTGAAAACGAAGGTTATCATTATTGAAATGGCAGACCGAATTGTCCCTAGCGAAGATGCTGATGCATCAAAATTACTAGAAAAAGTCTTAAAGAAAAAAGGAATCCAAATTTTCACTAGCACAAAAGTGAATAGTGTAGAAAAGAAGAGCCTTGGCACCAATATTATTTGCACAGATAAAAAAGGAAATGAAATGGTTGTTCAGTCTGATGAATTAATTGTGAGTGTAGGACGAAGACCTAATACAGAGGCTGTTTCTACTTTAAATTTAAAAATGGAAGGTCCATTTATAAAAGTAAATGAAAAAATGGAAACAAGCATTTCTGGGATTTATGCAGTTGGTGATGTTGTTGGAGGCTTTCAGCTCGCACATGTTGCAAGTGCTGAAGGAATTGTCGCCGCTAATAATGCTTCAGGTGAAGTAGATACGATTGACTATAATGTAGTACCAAGGTGCATCTATACGTTGCCGGAAATTGCAAGTGTAGGAATAACTGAAAAAGAAGCGATGGAAAAAGGGTTATCCGTTTCATCTGAGAAATTTGAACATGTTGGGAATGGAAAGGCACTTGCTTTAGGAGATACAGTTGGCTTTACAAAAATCGTTTATGATAAAAAATATGGAGAAATCATTGGTGTAACAATGGTTGGACCTCATGTAACAGAAATGATTTCTGAAGCATCTGCATTTATGTACTTGGAAGGAACAGTTGAAGAAGCCGCAAAAATGATTCACCCTCATCCAACCGTGACTGAAACCTTTTATGAAGCTGCCCAAAAAATTGCGAATAAATTAAGAAAGACCACTGTTAAAGGATGATATAGTTAAAAAGATAATAACAAGTGTCCATGGTGTTAAAATATCAAAAATATTTTAACACCATTTATTTATATATATGAATTGCTAATCAGTAAAAAATTCAGAAGTAGCTTTTTTTCTTTTCATTTTAAATAAGGTAAGATAAAATTAGCAATTGAAAATATCAGGAAATGTTTGGGTCAATTGGGTGTTGTAAGGAAATTTAATGAGGTGAAAAAATGCTTAGCTGGGAAGAAAGAAGACAATTGGTTAAGACAGCCAATTTATATTATATAGAGGGGCTTACACAGGAACAAATTGCAAAAAAAATAGGGGTCTCCCGACCTGTTATTTCAAAACATCTTCAAAAGGCAAAAGATTATGGTATTGTAGAAGTTTTTATTAAAGATGAAAGTGTTCATACTGTTGAGCTAGAGGAAAAAATAAAGGATTCCTATGGATTAAAAGATGTTGTTGTTGTACCAGCTTCAAATCAACATTCTGAACTACGCAAAAAAGCAATCGGAAAGGTAGCGGCACATTTTGTTTCGAAAAGGTTAAAAAATGTTACAAAAATCGGAATTGGCTGGGGGACAACACTTGCCCAATTTGTACAGGAATATCCTTATGAAAGAAGAGAAGGAATAAAAATCGTTCCACTAGTTGGCGGGATGGGTACCCAACACGTCGATATCCATGCGAACCAACTTGCCTATGAGTTAGCAAAAAAAATGAATGCATCTTGCTCATACCTTTATGCTCCGGCAATTATTGATTCCGAAGAGCTGAAAAATAGACTAATTAATATGTTGGATGTTAAATTGGTTTTAGAAGAAGCTCGAAATGTTGATATAGCGTTAGTGGGTATTGGAAGTCCTTACAATGATTCTACCCTTCAAAAAATCGGCTATTTAAATGAAAATGATATAGAAGAGTTAAGCAAAAGTGGGGCAGTTGGTGATATAACTTCACGTTTCTTAAATAGTAATGGCGAAGGAATCAATCATATAATAAATGACAAGGTGATTGGAATTACCTTAGATGAATTAAAGGAAGTACCACTCGTAATAGGAGTAGTGGAGGGAACCAATAAGGTGGAAAGTATATTAGGTGCTTTAAAAGGTAATTATTTAGATGTACTTATTATTGACGAGACCACCGCGATGGCTATTTTAGAGAAATAGCATGTAAAAAAGAAATCCCAAGGTGTTTTCCTCAATTTACTGTAATATAATTTAAATATCAATCAAAGTTATTCTAGTGTAGTCATACAATGTGCATAAGGAGAGGGAGACATGAAAAAAACTGAAATGGAGGCAATTCTTTTTTGTGTCCATTGTAACGATGAGACGCCACACATCATAACTTACATCAATTCAAAAATCATAAGTGTGAAGTGTGAAGAATGTAATAAAGTTTCAGAGGTCAAAGTCGACATCTTAAAGGAATTTTTTAAAGAAATGTATGAACGCCTTTTAACAAAACCCTCACGAATTACACAAGAATATAAAGAAGATTTGAATAAATTTTTGAAGCATCTACCCATAAGATTAGCAAGTAAGCCTTATCGTTTACTACGTGATCTGAATCAATCTAGGAAAATAATTAAGAATTTTAAACATTAAGGGATATTTTTATTTAAAAATGAAGCTAACATAAGGGCCATTTATAGAAGCCTTTAATGTTAGCTTTTGTTCTTTTACTTTTACATGAAATATAGAGGCACCTCCCAAAAAGTGGCTTTTAAATTTCCTATGTCGGACATACCTTTTATTAATTTAATTAATAGGTATTTGGACTGTCTGGAATGGACGATTAAAAAATTTCATCACAATCATGAACAAAAAACAATCTGGTAGGAGTAAAAAAGTTGGTATGAAAACGATTACAAAATTAGAAATATATGAATTATAATTGAATTACAAGGAGGTTACAAAAATGTTCCTTGATGATAGAAGTGTTTGCTTATTGAAGGAATTAATCGGAAACCCCCAATTAAAAAATAAGGAGCTAGAAGAAAAATTTCATTTAAGCAGAAGACAAGTTACGTACTCAGTGGAAAAGATTAATCAGTGGTTATTATCTAAAAGTTTAAATCCAATAACAAAAAGCCAGAATGGTAAGTTTCTAATCGATAAAAAGGTATTTGATCATTTTATGGAGTGGAAAACAAATACCGATTCGAAAGGAGCAGAAGAATATATTCCAACTGAAAAAGAAAGAGCTACTCTCATCATTCTATATTTGCTTGGTAAAAAGGAAGCAATTTCTCTTTTTCATATTATTACTCTTTTAAATGTAAGTAAAAACACAGGAATTAGTGATATAAAACTTGCAGAAGAAATTATAAAAAAATACTCTTTGTCGATTATTTATTCCCGTACCAATGGATATGAAATAATCGGAGATGAATTACAAATCCGAAGACTATTAATTGAAGTAGTAAACTCGGTTTTAACTTTTTATAAAGGTTATAAATATTTTAAAAAGATTTTACAGCTAGATGTTAACGCGATGGCAGAAAAGATTAAGTCTGTTGAAAATTTACTGAATATTCACTTAACTGATGAAAGCTACCAGAGTTTGCCATATATTATGGAGCTGATTTTTCTCCGAATTGAACAAGGGCACTTACTTAATGCTGACTATCATATTTATTTAAATGAATTAGCTGATACACAAGAATATATAGCATCCAAGAATTTGATAAAAGAGAAAACAGAGTTACCGATAACTGAAAGAATTTGGATTACTCTGCAATTATTAACATCTAATATTCGTTCAGGTGGAATCTTAACTAATGAATTGGTTGAAGATTTAAAAAAGGCTATTCGGCAGATGCTTCATTTGTTTGAAAAAAAATCTTGTATTTTTATTCTTGATAAGGAAGAAATATTGGAGAAGTTGCTTTTACATATGCGGCCAGCATATTACCGAATTAAATATCATTTAACACTTAAGGACTATTATTCTGAAAAAATGATTGCTGAATATGAGGAACTAAATGATATAGTAGCACACGCTATCGGGCCTCTAGAGAATTTAATTGGGGAGGCATTTCCTCCGAGCGAAATAGCTTTTATCACCATGTTTATTGCTGGACAACTCATTAAACAGGGGGAAGAACTGAATAAGAAGAAAAAGGCATTAGTTGTATGTACGAATGGCCTGACCATTTCAAAGATCATGCAATATTCACTGAGTGAAATTTTTCCTGAATTTTACTTTGGTGAAAGTTTATCTTTAAGACAGTTTCAAAATTATTCTTATGATTTCGATATTGTTTTTTCAACAATTCCAATTCAATCTGAAAAACCTGTATATATGGTAAGTCCCTTAATGACTCTAAGTGAACGAGAAGGATTAAGAAGACAAGTGATAAACCATGTTGATAAACAAAGCTACACCAATATTACTATGAAAAATTAATTGAGACTATTAAAGAGAATGCTATTGTTACAGATGAGTTAGCATTATTAACATCGTTATCTAAACTTTTTCAAAAAAAGAAGGAGATTATTGATATTCAACCTGTAACGCTGAGCTTAAAAAATTTTTTACCAAATAAGTTTGTACAAATAAAGGATCATGTCAATACGTGGCAAGAAGCAATAACGATAGCCTGTCAGCCGCTTTTAGAAAGCAACATTATTAAACCATCTTATATTTCGGCACTTATTGAAGAAAATAATCATCAAAATGTTTACTGCTTTATTGGGAAGAACATGGTTATTCCCCATGCAGCGCCAGAAAAAGGTGTGCTAGCCGATGCATTTGCGATGCTGATTTTAAAAAACCCAATAGCATTCGAAAATGGCCATAAGGTTTCGATTGTCACTCCTTTAGCGATTTATAATCAAAAACGTCATTTAAAGGCACTTTCGGAACTAGTAGAAATAGCGGAAAATGAGACAAAAATTGCAAGATTACTAAATGCAAAGGATGTTTTAGAAGCGCAATTCATCATTAATGGATGTAGTTAGGAGGAAGAATAATGTTCTTCGATAAAAAAATTTCATTTTTTCAGTTAGAAGCGAACGATAGGAATGAGGCCCTTAAGGAATTGGCAGCCAAATTATATTCTTCCAACCTTGTAACTGAGGCTTTTTATAATGGAATTTTAGAGCGAGAAGAAAAATTCCCAACTGGTTTATCTGTTGTCCCATATGGAATTGCTATACCCCATACGGAAGCAGATAAAGTAATAACCGCTCAAATTGCCTTTGCATCATTAAACAAACCAGTTAAGTTTTACATGATGGGAAAAGAGAATGAAGAAGTAGATGTATCGCTAATCTTCATGCTTGCTTTAAAAAAGGCGGAGGATCAGATAACGATGCTTCAAAAATTAGTTGAAATTTTTCAGGATGTATCACTTATAAGGGAATTCGCTAATTGTAAAAATCAGAAGGAATTGGAGGGGATTTTACTAAAAGTAGGGCTAGAATAAATGTTTAAAGCTCTTAAATGATGGACTGTTAAGGTGTTAAAAAAGACTCCAAAAACATGAATAAAGGGGGTGATGGTTTCAGGAATTTTGTATTGTAGGAGTAAAACAAAAAAATACATTTAGGGGGGAATTGATAATGGCAGTACTGCAATGGTTCGTTAATCTTGGTGCAAGTGTTATGTTGCCGATCCTTTTATTTATATTCGCACTTATCTTGGGAACAAAGCCTGGTAAAGCATTTAAAGCAGGTTTAACAGTTGGTATTGGTTTTGTAGGGTTAAATCTTGTAATCGGATTGTTGACAAGTAGCTTAGGACCAGCTGCAAAAGCAATGGTTAAAAACTTTGGGTTCCATCTTGGAACCATCGATGTTGGATGGCCAGCGGCAGCAGCTATTTCTTATGGAACTGCTTTAGGGAGCTTAGCCATTCCACTTGGTATCGGAATCAATGTAGTTTTACTTGTTACCGGCCTTACAAAAACGCTGGACGTTGATATTTGGGATTACTGGCATTGTGCTTTCACTGGATCACTTGTATACGCATTAACTGGAAATTTTGCCCTCGGTTTATATACAATTGCTGTTCATTTAATTGTTATTTTCTTCCTCGGAGACTTAATTGCAAAAGATATTGGTAAATTTTACGGGTTTCCTAATATTACCTTCCCTCACGGTGCTTCAGCTCCATCTTACTTAGTTGCGAAACCATTAAACTGGGTATTTGATAGAATTCCTGGATTTAATAAATTGCAAGCAGATCCAGACACAATTCAAAAACGAATTGGAATTTTTGGTGACTCAACTGTAATGGGAGTTATCATAGGAATCATTATTGGTATTTTAGCTGGATATAATGTTACCCAAATCCTTCAGCTAGCTGTACAAACCGGAGGTGTTTTAATGTTGATGCCTCGGATGGTTTCCTTGTTAATGGAAGGGCTTTCGCCGGTTTCAGAAGCTGCAGGTGAATTTGTAAGAAGACGGATGCCTGGCCGGGAATTATATATCGGTATGGATAGTGCTTTGTCTGTAGGTCATCCAGCTGTTCTCTCTGCTTCCTTAATTATTGTCCCAATCACTTTATTCCTAGCTGTCATTTTACCAGGAAATAAAGTATTACCATTTGGAGATTTAGCAACGATTCCATTCTTAGTATGCTTGATGACTCCGGTATTTAGAGGGAACATTGTTAGAACGGTTGTAGCTGGAACAATTTATATGGCAATTGGGTTATTGATTGCAACATGGGCATCCCCTTTAATTACTCAATCTGCAATAGCTGCGAAATTTAATATGGGAGGAAATACAAGTATTTCCGCTTTAGTGGACGGGGCAGTATGGACTACTTATCTTTTTGTTGGATTAGCAAAATTAATCAATTGGTTTGGTATTACCTTAATAGGCATTGTAGCATTAGGTGGGTTAATTTATATGAATAAGATCAAGCCGAAACGAGCTGCAAAAATTGAAAATAATAACAGCGCTAATATGTAAGGTGAATTTCAAATAAACTGATATAAGGAGTCTATATTCCTATGTTAGAAAACCTTAAACGATTAGTTTGCCAAGCCAATAAGTCTTTAAAAGAACTAAATCTAGTAAAATGGACCAGTGGGAATGTTAGTTTCAGGGACATTGATACCAATGTTGTGATTATTAAGCCCAGCGGTGTACATTTTGATGAATTACAGCCAGAACATATGGTCATTGTAGATTTGGTTGGAAATGTTCTTGAAGGGAATTTAAAACCATCCGTTGATACAGCTAGCCATTTATACGTCTATCGAAATCGGGATGATATTCATAGTATTATCCATACCCATTCACCATTTGCAACAAGCTTTGCTGTTCGAGGGAAAGATATCCCTTCGTATACGACAACAGCAGCTAATATTTTTAGATATTGTGTTCCATGCTCTGACTTTGCAGCGATTGGTGAAGAAGAAGTAGGAAAACAAATTGTCGATCATCTTGGGAATTCACCAGCGGTCTTACTGCGCAACCATGGGGTGTTTACAGTGGGAAAGGATATCGAGCATGCTTTAAAGGCAGCTGTTATTTTAGAGGAAACGGCAGAGTATGCCCATTATGCAACACTGCATGACCCTGATCTCCTTCCATTAAGTAAGGAGATCATTGACAATTGTTATCGCTTTTATAACACTTCTTATGGTCAACAGGTAAAGAGTAAATCTATTTAAGAATTTAATTATTGAAAGAGGATGAGGAGACTTTGAAAAAATTATTGATTATGTGTGGAACCGGAATTGCAACATCTACTATTGTCACAGGAAAAGTAAAAACATGGCTTGCTGAAAACGGCTTAGAAAATAAAGTGAGAATTTATCAGTCTAAAATTAGTGAGGAATTAAGCAGAATCAATGATTATGATATTGTTATTTCCACAACGTTAGTGCCTGATAGAATTAAAGAAAAAGTGATTGACGGCGTACCCCTTTTAACGGGAATTGGCAAAGATGCTATGTTTGAGAAAGTAAAACAGCAAATTTTAGCATAAACAAAAAAAACTTGCAGAGGAATTTCTCTTTGCAAGATTTTTTGTATAAAAAAACTAATCCACAATTCCTATCATTTTAAGTCCATTATAAAGCCCAGAGTGGAGCACGTCAGTGGTTTTATATTTTGCATATGAAAAAAGGTCTGGGTGGGAATTGCCCATTGCGAAACTTTCCTCTACATTCATCAGCATTTCCTTGTCATTTAATCCATCACCAAATGCAATTGCCTGTTCTCTCAAAATACCAAGCTGGTTTAAAACCTTGTTTACTCCTGTTCCTTTATTCACATTTGATCTCATAATATCAAAACAGTGGTGCATTCCCTCAGAGTTGGTTTGTGATAGATAAATGGAACCAATTTCCTCATATAAGGAGGCTTCGACCATCCGTGCATTTATAACTGCACCACCTAATATTTCTTTAGATTTGATATATTCAGGATGAAATGGAACATTTCTTTTATATTCAAATAGATTAATAAACTGCTGCGTTTTTATTGATTCTAAATGGCTAAGGTAGTTGACCTTATTAGTATGTAAGACAACTTCATGATGATGTATACTCGCAAGAGTTAAAAGCTTTTCAACATGTTCAGGATGAATTGGAAGTTTGAAAATTTCCTTACCATTCAAAATGGCAGAAGCTCCATTATAACCGATAAAAGAGTTTACGTTTAAATCTTGGGCGAGCCCTTCAATTTCATGAATCGGACGGCCCGTTGTTAAAATGACTTCTATTCCTTTTTGCATAGCAGCAGCGATGGAGGCTTTTGTTGATGGCTCAATTGACTTATCAGGTCTAATGATGGTGCCATCAATATCTAAAAATAATACCTTATAATCTAACATGTTTATTCATTCCTTTCATGTTTGCTTTCTTTAGAATGAGTCTATTCATATGAATCCTCTACTATTTTATCCCATGATATAATAGGGTTGAAATGCTATTATAAGGAGAATTTTAAATATGAAAAAACAGAAAAGGCAAAAAGAAAGTAAAGACGATTCAACCTTAAGACTTGGCGATCGAATTAATCAAGATTTATTGAAGCAGCTTAAAGAAAAACAACAGGAAATAAAGGCTGAAGAAGAAAAGAAAAAAGAAGCTGAAGAACAAAGGAAAAGGGAAGAAAGAAGATTAAAAGAAAAGAATAAGTCATTTGAAGAACTATTAAACGAAAGTAGTATGAATTGGAAGGAATTTAAAAACTGATGCCACGAAAGGTTGAGGTAGTGCCTTATCGGGAAGAATGGGAAAAAATGTTTCGAGATGAAACTCAAAAATTATTACAAATACCGGGGGCTGAATACATAGTTTTCAATCATATTGGAAGTACTTCCGTTCCAGGATTAAATGCTAAGCCAATCATTGATCTTCTGGCAGAAGCAAATGAAATAAAGACGTTTGATAAGCTAACACCTGTATTTGAGGAAATGGGATATAAAGCTAAAGGGGAAAATGGAATTCCGGGGCGACGTTATTTTGCCAAATTAAATGAAAAAGGGGAACATCTTTTTCATTTACATACATTCCAAAAAGGTAACCCTGAAATAAGGCGGCATCTTATTTTTCGTGATTTTTTAAGAGAAAATCCATTGGAGGCAGCACGTTACGCGAAAATAAAAGAAACAGCTGCTAAAACGTTTCCTTTTGATATTGAATCATACATGAATGTTAAAAATCCAATCATACAAGAACTTGAACAAAAAGCGTCAAAATGGGAGGGAAGCCGAAAATCATAAGGCTTCCCTTTTAACGATGATCGATATATTTTGTTTCTTTAGTAATGTTTTTAATAAAGGTTAGTTCTTCCTTAGAAATTGGTTTACTTTTCACTGATCGGGCATTTGCACGAATTTGCTCCACACTGCTTGCTCCAGCCACTACAGAAGCTACAGCTGGATGGGCAAGGTTATATTGTAGGGCAATGTCAGTGAAAGGACGAGATGTAGCAACCGTTTCTTTCAAAATAGGCAAAATCTCATTTAACTCAGCACCGCGATAATCTAGATACCCTTTTTCCTTTAAGTAAGCAGCTTTCCCAAGCATTTTTTCACTTAAAAGTCCTTTTGCAACAGGACCGCGTGTAACAGCGCTAATACCATGTTCAAAAAGTGTAGGTAAAATCTCTTCTTCTGGTCTCCGGTCAAGAATACTATATTGTGTCATGACCGAAACAATATTTGATTTTTTTATAAATTCCCTAATAACGTTCGGACGAATAGAGGATATCCCATAGTAGCGAATAAAGCCTTCTTCTTTTAATTCCTCAAACGCCTCGATTGTTTCATTAATTGGATCTAGGATAGTGCCTCCATGCAACTGATAGAGGTCGATATAGTCTGTTCCAAGCCTTTTCAAGCTGTTTTTCACTTCTTCTTTTATGTATTTTTTGGATGGGTCCCAGTACCAGCTATCTTTCCTTTCATTCCAACGATTCCCCACCTTTGTCGCGATAACGACTTGATCACGTACCTTTTTTAGTGCATGACCAACCATCTTCTCATTTTCACCCATATCATATAAATCAGCTGTATCAAAATAATTAATTCCCTCTTCTAATGCAGCTTCAATAATTGCTTGTGCCGTTTTTTCATTTGTTCCAATTGACATGCAGCCAAGCCCTATTTCTGATACGTAGAGGTCAGAGTTACCAAGCTTTCGTTTATTCACTAGTGCACCCCCCTATTATATTTTCTCTTATTTTACAAAATAAGAGGGTAAACTACAATGAAAGTCTATTTTTTGAATTTAGTTTGGATCCAATCCGATACATACAAAAATTCTTTGTTATATTCCTTTAGCTTTTGAATTACTTCCCATCCTTTTCCAACTAAAATAATCCCTTTTGTATGAACATATATCTTCACCCCATACCCCTCCATTTAAAGTATGGTAATATGTATGAGAATCATATAATGGATTAGAACAGGAGTGAGCACAAGTTGAGCAACCTTGAAGAAAAGACCATCCATTCGGAAAACATTTATTCCGGTACGGTTGTAAATTTATTTTTAGAAGATGTAGAGCTTCCAAATGGAAAAACATCAAAACGAGAAGTTGTTAAACATCCTGGTGCGGTTGCGATATTGGCCATAACAGATGAAAATAAAATTGTCATGGTTGAACAGTTCCGTAAAGCAATTGAAAAAACAATTGTTGAAATACCTGCAGGGAAATTAGAAAAGGGTGAGGAACCAGCTGAATGCGCGCGGCGAGAATTGGAAGAAGAAACGGGCTATGAATGTAAAAGCCTCGAACATCTCCTGTCTTTTTATACATCACCGGGTTTTGCTGATGAAATCATTCATCTTTATATAGCCAAGGGCCTTACAAAAAAAGAAAATTCAGCTCTCCAGGACGAAGATGAATTTATAAATTTGGAAGAATTAACTTTAGAGGAAGCTATTTCATATATACAAGACCAAAAAATTTATGATGCAAAAACAGTGTATGCTGTCCAATATTTGCAATTACAAGAGGCGTTAGCAAAAAAATGAAAAAATTCTATGTAGATTTACATATACATATCGGCCGAACATGGACGGGTAAACCGGTAAAAATTACAGGGGCCAAATCCCTCACATTTACAAATATTATTGAACACGCACGGCATGAAAAAGGACTAAATATGATTGGAATCATTGATAGCCACTCTCCGGAGGTCATCATGGAAATGGAGAGTCTACTATCAAGCGGTGAAATTATTGAGCATCCTGATGGTGGATTAGTGTTTGGAAATTTAACCGTCATTCTTGGATCTGAAATTGAAATTTATGATGAGCATTGTAATGGCCCTATCCATGTTTTATGTTATTTTCCAACGATTGAGATCATGAAGGAATTTTCCTATTGGTTATCAGGTCATTTGAAAAATATCACTTTAAGCTCACAGCGTGTCTATATTTCCGGCCTTGAACTACAAAGGAAGGTAAAGAAATTAGGTGGAATCTTTATTCCTGCACATGTCTTTACCCCTTTCAAAAGCCTTTATGGAAAGGGGGTTCATTCTTCCTTAACAGAGGTGTTGGATCCTTCGTTAATTGATGGAATTGAGTTGGGATTAAGCTCTGATACCGAAATGGCTGATCAAATCCTTGAATTGCAAGATTATACGTTTGTTACAAATTCGGATGCCCATTCATTAGCAAAAATTGCTCGTGAATATCAGGTTATGGAAATGAATGAGCCAAGTTTTGTAGAATTAAATAAGGTACTAAAGGGGAAAGAGGGGAGAACAATCGTTGCTAACTATGGATTAGATCCCCTGCTTGGAAAATACCATAGGACAGTTTGTGCTCATTGTTTGAATCACGTTGATCAAGAAGATGGAATATGCTCGCATTGCGGAAAAGAGAAAATCATTAAAGGTGTGGCAGATAGAATTTTAGAATTGAAAACGGCTGAAAAGGGTCGCACCGGGCGTCCTCCCTATATACATCAGGTTCCACTTGAGTTCATTCCAGGATTAGGTCCGAAAATGCTTGATCGGCTTCTTCAGCATTTTGGAACCGAAATGGCGATTTTACATGAAGTACCGTATGAGTCAATGAAGGAAGTCGTTCCAGAAAAAATCGTTGATTTAATTATGAAAGCCAGGGAAGGAAAAATTAATCTATTTGCTGGTGGCGGCGGAAGGTATGGAAAGATTGCAGATCAGTAAATGAAAGGAATGGAGTGGCTGTTTTTTCACAGCCATTCTTTTTTTGTAGTCATAGAAAAATTGGACGGGCATACAATTTACTAACCGATTTTTAGGAGGAACGTAAATGAAGAAAAAAATGTACCAGAACGTTGCCGCCAATTATTTCCGTGAGCATTCCTCAATCTTTTTATTTATTATTGTTTTATTTCTTATGGGTGTAATTTTTGGAGCGATTGTTGTGAATAGTATGAGTTTTACACAAAAGCAGGATTTATTCTATTATTTATCACAATTTTTTGGAGAGGTTTCAAGTGGCAAAGTAGCTCCGAATAGTGATCTTTTTGTGCAAAGCTTCTTCCATAATAGTAAATTTATTTTTTTTATATGGGTTTTAGGAATTTCAATTATTGGGGTACCGGTTATTCTTATTCTATTGTTTATAAAAGGTTTGGTAATCGGCTTTACCGTTGGTTTTTTAGTCAGCCAAATGAGCTGGAAGGGTTTCCTATTAGCGTTAGTGTCCATTTTGCCGCAAAACTTAATTATCATTCCTGTTTTCATTATTATGGCTGCATTATCAGTTTCCTTTTCATTAAAAATGATCAAAAAGCAATTTATGAAAAAGTATAGTCATCCAATATTGCCAGAATTTAAAAAATACATTTTTGTTTTAATTCTTGCGGTTATTTTTATTTCAGGAGCATCTGGAATAGAGGCTTTTTTTTCACCAGGTCTTATGAAAACGATTATGAATTCATTTAAATTATAATTATTATTATAAGATATTATCTATAATATCTTATTTATAATAATTTTTTTGATTATACCCTTTCTTCTGCTATAATGAGAATAATAGAATAAGCCCTATAAGCTTTCATAAAGCATAGTTGCGTTTAATAGCAAAAAAATGGGGAGGGAGGGACTTCGAATGGAGACAAGAATTGATAGGATTAAAAAACAATTACACTCTTCAAGTTATAAACTTACACCGCAACGCGAAGCAACTGTCCTAGTTTTACTTGAAAATGAAGAGGATCATTTAAGCGCAGAAGATGTTTACCTCCTCGTGAAAGAGAAGTCACCAGAGATTGGTTTAGCTACTGTATATCGAACATTAGAACTTCTTACTGAATTGAAAATTGTAGATAAAATTAATTTTGGGGACGGAGTTTCTCGCTACGACCTTCGCCAAGAAGGTGCAGCCCATTTTCATCATCATCTAGTCTGTATTGAATGTGGAGCGGTTGATGAAATTCAAGAAGACTTGCTTGAAGATGTTGAAGCTACGGTGGAAAAGAAGTGGAATTTTAAAATAAAGGATCATAGATTAACCTTCCATGGTATTTGCTATCGCTGCCAAGCAAAGAATCAACAGGATGGAAAAATTGAATAAATCAAAACAAAGGCCTTTTTTTAAAATAAGCGAAGAAAAAAGGCTTTTTTCTTTCCCTAGGTATAAATCTTGTCCAAAATGGCATACCTTTTACTAGACTAATATGTGCTGGGGGAAGGAAAATGCTATCTTTTTTTAAAATTGCTGCACAAACCATAAAGGTGTTTATTCTATTCACTGGATGCACGATTCTTTTTTATTATGGTATTATGTGGGTGAATGAAGAATACCAAAACTACCATCGCTACGATGAGCCAAAAGGTGCAGCCATAAAGGTGTCAAACATGGTTGAAGGGAATTCTTCTTTTGAAAGATTGATTCTGTTTTATTTAAATGGGGAGTAATGCATATGCAAGATCAATTAAAAGATTTTATGCATTTTTTAATTGTGGAGAAGGGTTTAGCAAAAAATACGATTATTTCGTATGAAAGGGATTTGAATAGCTATCTCCAGTATTTAAAAAATGTTGAAAATATTTCAGAATTAAATGATGTCACACGGGTACATATTGTACATTTTTTAGGAATTCTTAAGGAACAAAAAAAATCCTCCAAAACCTTAGCAAGACATATTGCCTCCATTCGATCTTTTCATCAATTTCTTATTAGAGATAAAGCAACGGAGCATGATCCATCTGTTCATATAGAATCACCAAAAATGGAAAGATCCCTTCCAAAGGTACTTAATTTGCAAGAAGTGGAGGTCTTATTGGATTCCCCAAAAATAAAGGATCATTTTGGATTTCGTGATAAGGCAATGCTTGAAATTCTTTATGCATCTGGGATTCGTGTAAGCGAGCTGATTGGCCTAAACCAAGGGGATATACATTTAACAATGGGATTTTTGCGTTGTATTGGTAAAGGGAATAAAGAAAGAATTATTCCGATTGGCAAAACAGCGGCAAATGCACTTGAGCAATACCTAGATAAAGGAAGACCATACTTTCTGACAAAGAAATCCTCCGAGGAAGCTTTATTTCTTAATAATCGTGGAAAACGACTGACACGCCAAGGATTTTGGAAAATACTTAAAAAGCTGGCAATGGAAGCCGGTATTTCAAAAGAATTGACTCCACACACTTTGCGTCATTCGTTTGCTACACACCTATTAGAAAATGGCGCTGATTTACGAGCAGTCCAAGAGATGCTTGGACACGCAGATATTTCAACAACTCAAATTTATACACATGTAACGAAAACAAGATTAAAAGATGTTTACAGTAAGTTTCATCCAAGAGCTTAATATTTTTATAGTTTTATATCAATATGTCGAAAAGCTGCTAAAAAATGAGTAGCTTTTTTTCTTGTTTTTTTAACAGCATTTAGTAAAATATAGATGTCAGACTTCTGACATATGATTTGTTTGTTAGATAAACAATATTTGATTAGGGTAACCTATTGTTAAGTTGTTTTTCACTGAAAACGTTACCATAAAAAGGAGGAAGAAAAATGGTTTCAACTATATATAAACGAATTTTTCTTATCGTGATGGACTCAGTCGGTATTGGAGAGGCACCGGATGCCGAAAAGTTTGGGGATAAGGGATCGGATACTTTAGGTCATATTGCTGAGAAAATGAATGGCCTTAATATGCCAAATATGGGAAAATTGGGACTAAGCAATATTCGTGAAATAAAAGGAATCAGTAAAGCGGAAATACCTCTTGCGTATTACACAAAGATGATGGAAGCATCAAATGGAAAAGATACCATGACTGGGCATTGGGAAATCATGGGGTTGAATATTAAAACACCATTTCGTGTTTTCCCAGATGGATTTCCAGAAGAACTAATTTCAGAATTAGAACATAGAACCAGCAGAAAGATAATTGGAAATAAACCAGCAAGCGGGACAGAAATTCTTGTTGAACTTGGTGAAGAACACATGAATACAGGTGCTTTAATTGTGTATACTTCAGCTGATTCTGTGCTACAGATTGCAGCACATGAAGAAATTGTTCCACTTGAAGAATTATACAAAATTTGCAAAATTGCACGTGAACTAACATTAGATGAAAAATACATGGTAGGACGTGTAATAGCTCGCCCATTCGTTGGGGATCCTGGGAATTTTAAACGAACACCAAATCGTCATGATTATGCCCTAAAGCCTTTTGGAAGAACGGTTATGAATGAAATAAAAGACTCCGGATTTGATGTGATTGCAATTGGGAAAATCCATGATATTTATGATGGTGAAGGTGTTACGAAGTCAATGAGAACCGTTTCCAATATGGATGGAATGGATAAGCTTATCGAAACGCTTGACATGGACTTTAATGGCTTAAGCTTTGTCAATCTTGTTGATTTTGATGCATTATATGGTCATCGCCGTGATCCGCTTGGTTATGGAAAGGCGCTTGAAGAGTTTGATGCCCGTCTTCCTGAAGTATTTGCCAAAATGAAAGAGGATGACTTGTTAATGATTACTGCAGACCATGGAAATGATCCAGTTCATCCTGGAACAGATCATACCCGTGAATATGTTCCATTAATTATCTATTCAAAACAGATGAATGAATGTCATGAACTTCCAATCCGAAAAACCTTTGCCGATCTTGGTGCAACGATAGCTGATAATTTCCATGTTTCTTTGCCTAACTACGGAGAAAGTTTCTTAAAAGAATTGAAATAATGGGGGATAACAATGGATTTTGAAAAAATTCAAAATGCTGCACAGTTTTTAAAAAGTAAATATACCAGAAAGCCAAAATTGGGATTAATTTTGGGTTCAGGGCTAGGTGTTTTAGCAGATGAGATTAACAATCCAGTTAAAATTCCATATTCAGAAATTCCCGACTTCCCTGTGTCGACTGTGGAGGGGCATGCTGGACAGCTCGTATTTGGGCAACTTAACACTGTGGAAGTTGTGGCAATGCAAGGGAGATTTCATTACTACGAGGGTTATTCCTTTGATAAAGTGACATTCCCAGTGCGCGTTATGAAAGAGCTTGGAGTGGAAATGCTAATTGTCACTAATGCTGCTGGAGGAGTAAATGAAAGCTTCTCACCTGGCGACTTAATGCTAATTTCAGATCATATTAATAATATGGGATCCAACCCGCTAATGGGGCCAAATGATACGCGTATAGGGGTAAGATTTCCAGATATGTCTGAGGCTTATTCAAATAGGCTGAGGGTATTGGCTAAAGAGGTTGCTTCTCGCTTGAATATCAATATAAAGGAAGGCGTTTATGTCGGATTCACTGGCCCTTCCTATGAAACACCTGCTGAAATAAAAATGGTTCGTACAATTGGGGGAGACGCGGTTGGAATGTCAACCGTTCCTGAGGTAATTGTGGCCCGTCATAGTGGCATTGAAGTGCTTGGAATTTCATGCATTTCAAATATGGCAGCTGGTATCCTTGATCAACCGTTAAACCATGAAGAAGTAATTGAAACAACTGAACGTGTAAAAGCGAATTTCCTTTCTTATGTAAAAGAGCTTGTTGCGACAATTTAAGGATAAGTGGTGATACAGAATGAGAATAGTGGACCTAATTGAGAAAAAAAGAGACGGTTTAGAACTAACCAAGGATGAAATTGATTTTATTATTAAAGGCTATACGGAAGGATCCATACCAGATTATCAAATAAGTGCCTTAACAATGGCCATATTTTTTAAAGGAATGACTGAAGATGAACGTGCCAATTTAACAATGGCAATGGTTGATTCAGGTGATAAAATTGATCTTTCTCAAATTGAAGGAATAAAAGTTGATAAACACTCAACTGGCGGTGTGGGAGATACCACTACATTAGTCTTGGGTCCATTAGTTGCAGCAGTTGGAGTTCCAGTAGCAAAAATGTCTGGCAGAGGTCTTGGACATACTGGAGGCACAATTGACAAATTGGAATCTATTAAAGGCTTCCATGTTGAAATAAAAAATGAAGAATTTATCGAACTAGTAAACAAAAATAAAATTGCAGTAATTGGTCAAAGTGGAAATTTAACACCTGCAGATAAGAAATTATATGCATTAAGAGATGTTACAGCTACTGTTGACAGTATACCGTTAATTGCAAGCTCCATAATGAGTAAAAAAATTGCTGCTGGTGCAGATGCAATTGTTTTGGATGTTAAGACCGGTGCAGGGGCATTCATGAAAACCCTTGATGACTCAAGAGATTTGGCACAGGCTATGGTTCAAATTGGTCATAACGTTGGCAGAAAAACAATGGCAGTTATTTCTGATATGAGTCAGCCGTTAGGGTTTGCGGTGGGAAATGCATTAGAGGTAAAAGAAGCAATTAATACATTAAAAGGTGAAGGTCCAAAAGATTTAACCGAACTTTGTTTAACACTTGGAAGCCATATGGTATTCCTTGCACAAAAGGCAGATTCTCTAGCTGAAGCACGGAAAATGCTAGAAAAGGCTATTCAGGATGGGTCTGCTTTAGAAAAATTCAAGGACTTTTTAAGCTCACAAGGAGGAGATTCCTCCATAGTGGATGATCCAGCAAAATTACCACAAGCCGCTTATCAAATTGAGTTGGAATCTAAAGAAGATGGATATGTCTCTGAAATCGTGGCAGATGAAGTCGGAACAGCTGCCATGCTTTTGGGAGCAGGAAGAGCAACAAAAGAATCCAATATTGATTTGGCTGTTGGTCTTGTGTTAAGAAAAAAAATTGGTGATCAGGTTGCTAAAGGGGAATCTTTGGTCACGATTTATAGTAATTTTGAAGATGTAAATGAAGTAAAAGAAAAGCTCTATAGCAACATTAAGATTACCTCCACAGCAGTTAAAGCTCCAATATTAATTTATGAGGAAATTATGAAATAAAATCTGGGATGAGATTCCCAGATTTTTTTTTGTAAAATAGGAGGGAATATCTGTATAAAAGTGTTTGATTTGGAAAAAATGGGGACTATAAAGAATGGAGGGTTATGTAAATGAAACGAATTTTCTCATTATTAATGATATGTTGTTTAATTTCATCGCTCATTATACCATCTGCTTTGGCTGCAGAAGAAAAAGGAACTGACCTGGTCAATAATGTGAAATCAGCTATATTGATTGAACGAGACACAGGTAAAATATTATATGAAAAAAATAGCGATGAACAGCTTCCGCCAGCAAGTATGACCAAAATCATGACTATGTTATTAATCATGGAAGCCATTGATCAAGGAAAGCTAAGTTGGAATGAAAAAATTCGGACAAGTGAGTATGCTGCCTCCATGGGTGGTTCGCAGATTTTCCTTGAACCAGGTGAAGAAATGACAACAAGAGAAATGCTGGAAGGAATTGCAATTGGCTCTGGAAATGATGCGGCTGTTGCCATGGCTGAAAGAATTGGTGGGTCTGAACCTGCATTTGTCGATATGATGAATAAAAAGGCAAAAGAATTAGGGCTAAAGAATACACATTTTAAAAATACAACTGGGCTCCCTGTAAGTGGGCACTACAGTACAGCACATGATATGGCAATTATGGCGAAAGAGCTTTTGAAATATCCTGAAATCACCAAATTTACGGGTATGTATGAATCTTACTTACGCGAGAACACTGATAAAAAATTCTGGTTAGTAAATACAAATAAATTAGTACGCTTTTATCCCGGTGTGGATGGTCTCAAAACTGGATTTACTTCAGATGCCAAATATTGTTTGACTGCCACTGCAAAAAGAAACGGAATGCGTGTCATTGCAGTTGTTTTTGGGGCGCCTACATCAAAGGAAAGAAATGCACAAGTTTCAAAAATGCTTGATTACGCTTTTAGTCAATATGAGACACATCCAATGCTTAAGCAAAACCAACCAGTTGGAGTAGCCCAAATAAGTAAAGGAAAGTCAAGAAGTGTGGAGGCTGTTACCAGTGAACCTCTTTCTTTGGTAACAAAAAAAGGCGAAAAAACAGAAAAAGTCACTAAAAAAATAATTATACAGAAGCATTTGAATGCTCCTATTCATAAAGGAGATCGAATTGGAACCATTAAGCTGATTAAAGATGGAAAAGTTCTTTTAGAAAGCCCTCTTGTTGCGAAGAAAGATGTTGCAGAAGCAGGATGGTGGTCACTCTATAAACGTGCATTTGGTATGTTTACAAAAGTAGGCGAGTAAAAAAGCAGAAGCTTTATGCGAGACCTTCGACTATCTAAATAAGCAGAACAAATGTCGAAAAACCAGTTCTGTCTACTATTTTTAGCGAAAAGAAACTAGTTTTGTCAGTGTGGAAGGATATTTAGCCGTTTGCAGCGAATTGACTCACTATACCAGATTAAGGAGGCCCGGGATAGTGAGTCTTACTATTAAATTGGAAATAAAACAAAATGTTTTATGTATTCGATTAAGCGGTGAATTGGACCACCATACGGCAGACGAATTACGTGAAAAAGTATCGGCTGCTATTGAAAGGAATAATATCCAACATATTATTCTAAATTTGGATCAGCTTTCTTTCATGGACAGCTCTGGTTTAGGGGTAATTTTAGGTAGATATAAACAAATTAAGCAAGTACATGGCGAAATGGTCGTATGTGCAATTTCCCCTGCAATCCAAAGATTATTTGATATGTCGGGTTTATTTAAAATTATTAGTCTTGAACCGACTGAAAACTCTGCATTGCAAAGATTGGGGGTTGCCTAATGATGAAAAATGTAATGAATCTGGAGTTTAGTGCTTTAAGTCAAAATGAATCTTTTGCCAGGGTTTCTGTAGCTTCATTTATTGCACAGCTTGACCCGACAATGGATGAATTAACCGAAATAAAAACTGTTGTTTCAGAAGCTGTAACCAATGCTATTATTCATGGTTATGATAATAATCCAAATGGAATTGTTTATATTTCAGTCATGATTGATGAACAATTTATAGAATTAACAATAAAAGATGATGGAATTGGAATTGAAGATGTGGAAGAAGCTCGTCAGCCATTATTTACAACAAAGCCGGATTTAGAACGTTCTGGCATGGGATTTACCATCATGGAAAATTTCATGGATGAAATAGAGATTCATTCACAACCAGGCAGCGGAACCGAAATAAGATTACGAAAGCATTTATCTAACAGCAAAATGCTATGCAATTAAGGAGATTCGCCTATGGATGTGGAGCTCAAGAACAATAAAAATCAAACCTATTTGAAAGATCATGAGGTAAAAGAGCTAATTAAAAAAAGCCAAGAAGGGGATCAGTCCTCGAGAGACTTAATCGTTGAAAAAAATATGCGGCTAGTTTGGTCGGTAGTTCAACGATTTTTAAACAGAGGCTACGATCCAGATGATCTTTTCCAAATTGGGTGTATTGGTCTATTAAAATCGGTTGATAAGTTTGATTTATCGTATGATGTTAGATTTTCCACATATGCTGTACCCATGATAATTGGTGAAATACAGCGATTTATTCGTGATGATGGAACAGTTAAAGTAAGTCGTTCCCTGAAGGAAATGGGAAATCGAATTAGAAAGGCAAAAGATGAATTATCAAAAATACTTGGAAGAATTCCAACAGTAAATGAATTAGCTATCCATTTGGAGCTACCTCCTGAGGATATTATCCTTGCTCAGGAGGCTAGCAGAACTCCATCTTCTATCCATGAAACTGTATATGAAAATGATGGGGACCCTATCACATTATTAGATCAAATCGACGATGGTAATGATGGTAAATGGTTCGATAAATTAGCTTTAAAAGAAGCTATTCTTGAACTAGATGAACGAGAAAGATTAATTGTATATTTACGATATTATAAAGATCAAACTCAATCTGAAGTAGCACTTAGATTAGGAATATCTCAAGTTCAAGTTTCTAGACTCGAGAAAAAAATTCTACAACAAATGAAGGACCGTATGGATCAATGATTCATACGGTCTTTTTGTTCATTTGGGAAATTATTCGGACTTCAACTTCTTCCATGATGACCGATTCCCTCTATTTTTCACTAGATAAATCCTTATTGCCGATTTTTCCCAATAATGAAATGACTATTTATTACCAATACTATCTTATACAAGGAAATTAATGTTTGGGAGGTGAGTGTGTTGGAAAAAACCATTTACATACGCATGCACCACCGAGTACAGGCAAGAAATCATGAAAAAATACGGCTTGAGGATATTGCCCAAATCATTGCGCCAGAGGAATTGCTACCCAAACTAAAAGAGCTGAATATACATCAGGTATCTGAAAAGGACAAAAATATTGTCATTATAGATGTTATGGTGGTGATTGGCGTTATTACGGAAGTTATAAAGAATGTTGATATTCAAACTGTTGGGCCCGCGCAAACCATTATAGAAGTAATTTATAAGAAAAAAGGAGGATCCATTTCTTTTTTTCTTTTAATTTGGTTTTTATTATTTTTTGGTTCAGCGATGGCGATTATGAACTTTCATGATGATGTCAGTATGCAAAGTGTTCAAGAAAAGCTTTACACCATCATTACGGGCGTAAGAGACCAAAAGCCGCTTCTTTTTCAAATTCCATATTCACTTGGCCTAGGATTTGGGATGATTCTTTTTTTCAATCATATCTTTAAAAAACGAATTAATGAGGAACCAAGCCCTTTGGAGGTTGAAATGTTTAATTACCAAATGGATTTGGATAATTACGTTAGTATTCATGAAAATAAAGAAAGTATGAAAAAACTTGATGAGCATTAAAACTATAGTAGTCATCTTTATTGGTATTTCAAGTGGATTGGCAGTTGGATGTGGCTTTGTTGCCTTTTTAGCGGTACTTGGAATTATTCCTAGACTTACTCAGCTCTCCAAAACAATGAAAATGATTCATTGGTATGAATGGGCCGTTGTAATAGGTGCTATAACAGGGGTTCTGGCAAGCCTTAGAGACCCTGTTTTAGGGTTAACACCATATATTCTAATTCCTTTAGGTATAACGGATGGTATTTTTGTTGGTATGCTTGCTGCTGCATTGACAGAGGTCTTAAATGTCCTTCCGATTCTTATGAAAAGAGTAGGAATGGATGGGAAATTAATTACATTATTAATGGCCATCGTACTAGGTAAAATTTTCGGGTCAATCTTTCAGTGGGTTTACTTTATTCATCACTAAGATTTCTCCATGAAAGGACATCAAAGTATGAGTAACCGAAGGCAGGTTATCTTAATTACAGACGGGGATGATTATGCAAGAAGGGCTGTTGAGTGTGTTGCAAAAGAAATTGGCGGCAGATGTATCTCTATGTCGCATGGAAATCCTACAGTATTAACTGGCCCTGAAATTGTCCAATTAATTAAAAAGGCACCTTATGATCCTGTTTTGGTTATGTTTGATGACAGTGGATTAGTTGGGGAAGGAGCAGGTGAAAAAGCACTGAGATATGTTGCACATCATGAGGATATTAAAGTGCTTGGTGTTATTGCTGTTGCTGCGAAAACGAGACAGGCAGAATGGACAAAGGTTAATGTTTGTATTGATAGAGATGGTGAATTAACTCCTTATGGTGTTGACAAACATGGAATTCCAGAATTGGAAATGGGTAGATTAAACGGAGATACAGTATATTGTCTTGATGAATTGAAGATTCCACTTATTGTTGGTGTTGGAGATATTGGAAAAATGGCTAGACATGATCACTATGAAAATGGTTCACCTATTACAAAAAAGGCAGTTGAGCTAATTCTGGAAAGGAGTGATTTTAATGGTGGAAAAATATGAGCAAAAATGGCCCATCCCAGAATCAGTGCATGAAGTTGAAAATTATTGGAAACAAAGAGTTGGTCTGGGCATAAGCTTTGATTTAAATATTCGGAAGCTAAAGATTTTAAAGAAGGATGTACATTTATATACAGTTAGTGGATTATGTGATACAAGATTTTGTATCAAATTAATTGAAGAATTAGTAGAACTGAATGATCACGAAAAGATATCGACTGATTTATACAAATTGGTCTATAACCGATTAATCAATCAGTCTGTTATGCCAGTTCAAACATTAGATCAAATGGTTGACATGGTTCTTTCCGGACTAATTGGTGTGGTGATGGAAGGAGAAAGTCAAGCACTAATCATCGATGTCAGGAATTATCCTGGTCGAAGCCCGCAAGAGCCTGATACTGAAAAGGTTGTCAGAGGTTCGCGTGATGGTTTTGTTGAAAATATTATTATGAATACTGCCTTAACAAGAAGAAGGATTCGTGATGATCGGCTGCGTTTTGAATTAATGAAGGTTGGAAAACGCTCAAAAACAGATGTGGCACTTGGATATATCGAGGATATTGCAGATCCTGATCTACTAAACATTCTTAGAAAAGAGATTAAAGGAATTAAAACAGATGGAATTCCGATGGCGGATAAAACCGTTGAGGAATTTATTTTAAAACAAGGATGGAACCCATTCCCGCTAGTCCGGTATACGGAGCGTGCAGACATTGCAGCCGCCCATATACTTGAAGGTCATGTTATCATTTATGTGGATACTTCACCAAGTGTAATCATTACACCGACAACCTATTTTCATCATATTCAGCATGCTGAAGAATATCGAGAATCACCGGCAATGGGTACATTTGTACGTTGGATTCGTTATCTTGGTATTTTGACTTCAATTTTTTTACTTCCATTATGGCTGTTATTTGTTTTAGAACCGTCACTATTGCCTGAGAAACTATCTTTTATTGGACCTAATAACCAAACGAATATTCCAATTGTCGTTCAAATCTTTTTAGCTGATTTTGGGATTGAATTTTTAAGGCTTGCTGCTATTCATACACCGACACCTCTTTCACCAGCCATGGGCTTAATTGCAGCAGTATTAATTGGGCAAATTGCCATTAGTGTAGGATTATTTGTCCCTGAGGTCATTTTATATGTTGCTGTTGCTGGTATTGGTACATTTACTACTCCAAGCTATGAGTTAAGTGTTGCAAATAAAATTGCAAGATTAGGTTTGGCGATTCTGGTTGCCATATTCCACACTCCGGGCTTTGTTGTTGGGGTAACTTTATTCTTTATATTTCTTGTTCATGTACGTTCGCTTAATACACCGTATTTTTGGCCATTTCTTCCTTTCAATCCGAAAGGATTTTTACATATTGTACTACGTCGGGCTGTACCTGGATCGATGCTCAGACCTGAAATTGTACATCCAAGAAATCGGTATCGGCAGCCACCAGATAGCCAAGAGTAAAAATCCATTTGCAGATTTTTGTGGGGTATGCTAAAGTTAATTTTAATTAAATAAAGGGATAAAGCATTAAGAATAGGCAGTGTCTTTTGTGGATTCTGTCTATTTATTTATATATGTGAGTTTGAATTAAAGAGAGGGAGCTAAAATGTATTTTTACGGTACAACAGGCGTGAATAGACAGGGGAATTTAGAAATAGGCGGTGTAGATTCTACCGAACTTGTCAGTAAATACGGAACGCCAGTATATGTTTATGATGTTGCTTTGATTCGAGAAAGAGCAAGAGGCTTTAAACAAACATTTGAGGAAGAAGGAATAAAAGCTCAAGTAGCATATGCAAGTAAAGCTTTTTCCACCATTGCAATGATTCAAATTGCTGAAGAAGAAGGCTTATCTCTTGATGTTGTTTCTGGAGGTGAGTTATTTACAGCAATTCGTGCAGGATTTCCTTCAGAAAAAATCCATTTCCATGGTAATAATAAAAGTGTAGAAGAGCTACAAATGGCTTTAGAATATGGTATTGGCTGTATAGTTGTGGATAACTTTACCGAATTAGAGCTTTTAAAGAATTTGTGTATTGAAAAACAACAAACCGTAAAAATCTTGTTAAGGGTGACTCCTGGAATTGAGGCCCATACACATGATTATATTTTAACTGGTCAAGAAGATTCTAAATTTGGATTTGATTTACAAAATGGACAAGCAGAAAAAGCATTAAAAATAGCAATGGGTGTTGAATTTTTTGAATTACTTGGACTCCATTGCCATATAGGTTCACAGATTTTTGAGACTACGGGTTTTCTGTTAGCTACCCAAAAAATAGTTGAAAAATTGAATGCTTGGAAAAAAGAGTATTCATTTGAAGCAAAAGTATTAAATTTAGGGGGAGGTTTTGGAATTCGTTATACGAAAGAAGATGAACCCATTTTGCCATCCCAATACGTGAAAGAAATTATTAGAGAAGTAAAAAAATGTGCAGGTCACTATTCAATGAAAATGCCGGAAATTTGGATTGAGCCTGGTCGTTCCCTTGTAGGTGACGCGGGAATTACTCTTTATCGTGTTGGCTCCAGAAAGGATGTCCCGAATATAAGAAAGTATTTGGCTGTTGATGGAGGAATGAGCGATAATATAAGACCTGCATTATATCAGGCTAAATATGAAGCCGTAATAGCAAATAAACCGTTAGAGAAAGCAAAGGAAACGGTATCAATTGCAGGAAAATGCTGTGAATCAGGAGATATGCTAATTTGGGATTTACCACTACCTGAAATAGATCAAGGTGATATTTTAGCTGTTTTCTGTACAGGCGCATATGGGTATTCAATGTCAAATAATTATAATCGTATTCCTAGACCCCCTGTCGTTTTTGTTGAGAAGGGGGAAGATCGTCTTGTTGTTAAAAGAGAGTCTTATGAGGATATAATAAGGCTTGATGTATCACTAAAATAGCTTGTAAAGGGGTCGTTCTTACTTGTGGGGAAGGGCCCTTTTTTGCCCCCTTTGAAATTTTTATTATTTAGTATAGAATGGAGAATATTAAGAGCCTCATTTTGCACTTTTTTTGGAGGTTTTTCTTTTGAAAAAATTATGGGCTTTTTTACCTATCTTTCTCCTATTGGCTTAACATTTGGGAGTGATCTATTGGATTTTTATTGTTCCTAAACATTCATAATAATAATATTGATGTTGGTCACGCAATTTTGTATGATTTGAGTAATGAAACATTATTTGTTTTTATACATATAATAAATTGTTCATTATGATGAAAGTATGACTATTTTAATTTAAGAAAACTTTATGTTTTATAATATAATGAGGGATCTATATGTTAATTCGGTACAAAAAGACGTTAGAGAAAATTGCAATGGGTTTATTGTCCTTTATGCCAAATGAGAAGGATTTAAAGAAACTACAGCAAACAATGAAGCAATACGAGACGGAAGAAAATTGGCAATTATTTTTATGGAAAGAGGAAGATGATATCATTGGATTAATTGGCATTTTGATTTCAAGTGAAAAAACAATTGAAATTCAGCATGTTTCCGTGAATCCTTCTCATCGTTTTCAAGGAATTGGAAAAAGAATGGTTAAATCTCTACAGGAAATGTATGTGGACAAAACAATAACCGCAAATGAATATACCTCATCTTTTATTGAAAAATGTGAATCATGTTGAAGATATATTTAAAGGCAACGACTTAATCGTTGCCTTTTCTAAGCTAATAGGAAAGATTAACTTTATTAAAGCGCTAAAGCGTGTTAACTTACGTTATTGAAGTTAACTCTTAAATCGCATAAGGAAAACTAAGGCATTCGCCACCTAAGGACTTGGCGAACGCCAAGTTTTTCTAATGATTTTTGCATTTTCGCGTTCTTGAATAACATTTGAGCGATCCCGAAGTAAGTGCCGATGTACTAATTGAAGATTGCTTAAGTTACTAGGCATCCCCCATGTTAACCCATGTTGCTTACAAATATTTATACAATCATTTAAAAGGGATGGATCAGCAAAAGGAAATTCATAGCTTTCATAAGGTAACCTTTTTTCAATCCTAATTAATTGAGAGGTAATGATTTGAAAAAGGGACGTGCTATCCAAACCAAGTTCACTTATTTTTGATTTGTTTAATTGAAAAAGATATATGGCCTTTTTCAAGGTTTTTTTCGCCCCTTCAAAATTATCTCTGCGATGGTGATAATTTGAGACAGCAAGCTGTATAAAAGCAATAAAAATCGAAAATTTATTCCCTTTATCCACCCTTTTCCAATACTCTTCAAGTATTTCATGACATTCAAAATAATCCCGATCACAATGAAAATGTACTAAATAGTGGATATATTCTCTTGGGTACATATTGCTCCCCCTTTAACACTTAAATATGTATAGTTTATCACAAGACTAAAAAAACCCGCCAATTAGATGACGGGTTTTATCTTTTTATTTTAGTAAACCCAAGCTGCACCAACGATAATTAGCAGGATGAATAATACTACGATTAATGCAAAGCCTGATCCAAAGCCGTATCCAACGCCATCTGCCATTTTAAATACCTCCTAATAATGTTTTACTTTGTTTTCCCTCCTATCATATGTTGGGTATGCCAATTATGTTATAGGCAACTAACCTGATTTTGAATTTAGGGTAAAAGCCCCGTTTTTTTAGCTTATTAGAAAATTTAACTGTATTAACCTGCTAAAGCATAATAACTTCAACTTATTGAAAATAACTCTTAAATCGCATAAAATGCTGGGTTAAATAAGGAAAATGTAGGATGATTTTTCTATTGGATAAAGAAGATGAATCCTCTATACTATTAGTAGTCCTTAAAATATATAAGGAAACTTTTGGGGAATTTTGGTGAAGTAAATGCAATATAATGTGAAAATTGATGCCTTTGAAGGGCCCCTAGATTTGCTCCTTCATTTAATAAATCGTTTAGAAATTGATATATATGATATTCCTGTTGCTCAAATCACAGAGCAATACTTAATCTATATAAAAACGATGACAGAACTTAAACTAGATGTTGCAAGTGAATTTTTAGTCATGGCCGCAACCCTCCTTGCAATTAAAAGCAAAATGTTATTACCAAAACAGGAGGAAGTTTTATTCGAAGATGAATATGAAATCGAAGAAGATCCACGGGATGAGTTGGTGGAAAAGCTTATTGAATATCGCAAATACAAAGAGGCAGCAAATGATTTAAAACAGTTACAAGAGGAAAGAGGTTTAATGTTTACCAAGCCGCCTAGTGATTTAACTGAGTTTGCAAAAGATAAAAAGCCTGAAAAAGATGAACGGAATGTTTCACTATATGATATGCTTGCAGCATTTCAAAAATTAATGCGTAGGAAAAAGTTACAGCGTCCAGTTGCAACAAAAATTGCTAGACAGGAAATATCAATTGAAGCGCGTATGACGGAAATTCTAGATGAATTAAAAACTTTTAGTGGCAGAAAAAGCTTCTATGATTTGTTTCCAAATCCAGAAAAAATTCATCTTGTGGTGTCTTTTTTGGCAATCTTAGAACTTATAAAAAGAAATGATATTCTTGTTGAGCAGGAAGAGAATTTTGGAGAAATTTTCGTTGAAGCGGTACTGAAGGGAGCAGAAGTTGTTGGGAATTACTAATTGGAGCAGTATATTAGAAAGTATTCTTTTTGCAGCAGGTGACGAAGGGCTAACATTAAAACAAATGGCAGAAGTATTAGAGGTAGACGAGAGGATTACTTTGGACATTGTAGAACAGCTTATACAGGAGTATGAACAGGATGAAAAGCGAGGAATCAATATTGTTCAATTAGCTGGAACCTATCAGCTTGCTACTAAAAAAGAGAATGCCCCTTATTTAACCAAGTTGGTTGAATCACCTAGCACCACAACCATATCACAGGCAGCATTAGAAACATTAGCGATCATTGCCTATAGACAACCTATCCCAAGGGCAGAAATTGAAGATATTCGCGGTGTTAAAACAGAGCGTCCACTGCAAACATTAATGTCGAAGGCTCTTATTAAAGAGGTTGGAAGAGCGGAAGGACCAGGCAGGGCATATTTATATGGAACAACAAAGGAATTTCTAGACTATTTTGGGTTAAGAAGTCTTGATGAATTACCTCCACTTCCTGAAAAAGTAAATGAAGAATTTGTTCAAGAGGAAGCAGATTTATTTTTTGAGAAATTTCAAGAAACGATAAATTCTTAATTTTAAAACATTCAATCTTCGTTTATGTTAAAATGTAGTATAACTTAAAATTTTTCAAAATTAGCTATGAGGAGAGAGAAAAGTTGAAGATCATTCAATGCGCTGGCTATGAATTGGAAAAAGCTAAATCAAACACTTCTGAGGATTTTTTTAATAGAAGTGAGATTACCTTTGTGGAAGATGGAGTGGAAAAAACACTTCATGTTTTGTATCTCCGATATTTTGATCAAATTTTCCAGGAATTTGTCCCATTTAAAGAAGACCCTGTTTTTGGTGAAGGGGATAAAAGTGTATATTTTAAAGAGATTGTAGCCTTGGTGTGCCTTTTGAAGAATCCTGGTTTAAGAAACCAAAAACGCATATATCTCAATTCAAAACAGGATTTTGTAGCCTATTTTAGAGATATTGATTATACTAAACTGCCAGAAATTTTTAATGCTCTTAAAGAGCAGAGACCTTACGAACTAAGATCTCCTCTACAATTTATTGTACAGCCAAATTAATAAATAAGGTTTTTTGGAGGTGGGAAATTGGGAAATACATTAGTTAGTACTCAATTAAAGGAAGTAGAAGAATTTTTAACTGTTTCCAGCAAAAGAATAGAAAATTTCTTAAACGAGACTGTACTTAATCAATTAATTCAGGGAAATAATGAAGATCTGTATTATTATAAATTAATTCTTTCTAGTCTGAGGAAATTATTAGTTTACAGTGAGGAAAATCTTGAGGCATGCAAAGTCATCCTGCAAAGTGATCCTTTCCAAAAAGCTGCAGCAGAAAAAACACTATATCGAATTTATCATCAATGTATCGTAGAGTTCTTTTCTCCCAAAAACGATGCATGGTTTGAAGATAGCCGCTCAGCATATACGGGTAGAAATTCCATTAAATTCTATAAAGTTGTCCCAGAAAGCCTTCACAATTTATTAAAAGATTTAGAGGGTGGATTTCAAAAAATGAGGGAAGACTTAGAATTTTATGAGACGGACTACCGTACAAAGATTACACAATCTAAATAAAAAGATAAAAGAGCAATTCCTAAAGGTTAAACTTCTAGGAATTGCTCTTTTGTTTTTCTAAAAAGAATAATCCTTCTGTAACCCCATACCTTTTATTAGACGGGAAAGAAAGGGCGGATCATATGGATCGATTTAGTAAATATGTTAAGGAAATGTTTGAATGGAATGAGGAAATGAGAGACTTTCTTGAATCAGAAAAAGTAGGGGAGGAATCAGAGCTTTGGGGAAAGCTAAATGGTTTTACAGAGATGATGGAAGGATTAGGGCATCCATTATCAGATTTAGATCTTTTAAATTTGCAGACAAAGGCAGACACCATACAACAAGAAATGGAAGAATATTTTAAGAGGAAACAAGTTATTGGAGATATTTGGATGATGGGCACATCACTCCCTGCTGGAGGACATACTTTACCTGATCTACCATATCCATACCAAGCCCTTGAACCATATATTTCAGAGGAGATCATGAAGATTCATCATGATGTTCATCATCGAGCATATGTTGACGGCCTAAATAAAGCTGAATTGAGTATTAAAAAAGCGAGGGAAGAAAATGACTTTTCCCTTATTAATTATTGGACCCGTGAATTAGCTTTCCATGGCTCTGGACATTATCTACATACTATATTTTGGAAAAACATGATACCACAAGGGACTGTTGGTCCACATGGAAGTCTAATTACTGAAATAAATAGCTATTTTTCCTCTTTTGAGTTATTTCAAAAACATTTTTCTGAAGTAGCAAATCGTATTCAGGGAAATGGTTGGGCGTTATTGGTGTGGTCCCCACGCTCTCGGCATCTTGAAATCTTACAAGCAGAAAACCACCATTTTTTTACCCAATGGGACACTATTCCAATCCTTGTTCTTGATGTATGGGAACATGCCTATTATCTTCAATACAAAAATAATCGGAAGCAGTACATTGAAAATTGGTGGAAACTCATTAACTGGAACGATGTAGAGCTGAGGTTTGAAAAAGCATCTGAATTAAAATGGCAAGAATTTTAATTTTTAAAAAGAGAAAACAAATAAGGTTTTCTCAGATTGTCGAGAAAGGGGTATTTTTTCTCGGCAATCTTTTTTATTTTGGACAAAAAAGGCAAAACCTCATAAACGGGCAAGTTGATTTCCGCTCCAGACGCTCGCTTTCCGCGGGCGGAA
>JAUZPL010000070.1 GCA_030705955.1 Bacillota bacterium
CGGAAGTTTGCCGCTCGCTTCCTTCAGATTCCGCGTCGCCACGGACACCCTTGCGTTAAGCTAACTGTTACTTCTGCCTTCGCAGTTCGGGACTTTCACCCTAGAGATTACACCCATGCCGGGCACACTTAAAAAAAGTGCGAATTTATATTTCGCACTTTTTTTATAAATGTTTTATTCACAGTTGATAAAAATGTTTAGTGTTTTCTAAAAGTCTATTTCCTACTTCATTTACAGTTAAATTCTTTATTCGTGCTATCATGTTAATAGAGTCTGCCATCATATTTGGATGTGTCATTTTCCCAGTAAAAGGCCCTTCAAATGGCCAAGGACCATCCGTTTCAATCATCATTTGATCAATAGGATAAATTTTCACTATTTTTTGGATTTCTTCTTCGTAAACGATATCTGGCGTAACTGAAATATAATATCCATTTTTAATCATCCGTTCACAGGTTTTTAGATCTCCCTTAAACCAATGAAAATGAGCTTTTTGAATTGAATAATTTTCCAAATAATCACAAACAATTGGAGCATCATCATACACAGCATGGAGAATAATTGGCTTCTCCCATTTCTTTGCCTTTTGAATAAATAAGTTTAAAAGCTCAATATGCTCTTCAAATTGATTCCGCGTAATTTTTCCATCCTTCCTTAAGTAATAAGGAAGCCCCACTTCACCAACTGCAATCATCTCATCAAAATTAGAACAAATCCACTGAAATAAATCGTTTTTCTCACTATCACTGGGGAGTCTTTGTTCTGGATGGTAACCAAAGGCACCATAAACTTTTGCATATTTTTTCAATAATTGTAGATTTCTTTCACAGGATGACAGGTTGAAAGAAACGGAAATTAACGCCTCAATACGATTCGCATCATCCAATATCATGGCAATTTCTTTATCACTATATTGGTCTAAATGAATATGAGCATCTATCATTTTCATTTATTTTTCCCTCTTTTCTTTCCCAACAAGCGAGTAATAAATTTTTCTTTTCCATTCCATAAACGTTTCGTCTAATAGAATTTCTTCATTTCTGGGCCGTGGAAACGGGACAATTATTTCAGTTAGTACATTTGAAGGTTTATTTGTTAAAACAATAACCCTATCGGATAAAAATAATGCTTCTTCAATGTTATGGGTAATAAATAGAACGGTCCGTTTATGGGATTCCCAGATTGATAATAGCCACTTTTGCATGTCAAAACGAGTCAGTTCATCCAATGCAGAAAACGGCTCATCAAGGCAAATAACCGGCTGGGGACTTAATAATGCACGGATAAATGCAACTCTTTGCTTCATACCTCCAGATAATTCGTGAGGATAAGCCTTTTCATAATCCGCGAGTCCAGCAATTTCAAGCATTTCTTTTGCTTTCAAAATCTCTTTTTTTCCTTGAAGCTCTTGCCCTAATAAAACATTTTCAAGAATGGTTCGCCAAGGAAAGAGGGATGGAGTTTGAGGCATATAACTTATAAATCCCCGTTTACCATTAATACTATCCCCATCCAAATAGATCCCACCGCAATCAGGTGTTAAAATCCCGCCAATTAAATTAAAAATAGTGCTTTTACCGCTGCCTGAAGGACCAATAATGGAAACAAACTCTTCCTTTTCAATTGAAAAATCCAGACCTTTCAGTATCTCGTTTTTACCAAAACTCTTTGAAACATCCTTTACAAGCAGGTGACTCAATTCCGATCCTCTCCTTTTGGCTGCCAATGAATCAATTTTTGTTCAGCTAAAACAATTAGCACAAAAAATAAAAGGCTTAGGAACATGATGGCAAAAATAGCGACAAATACGCGATCAGTTCTAAATGAGGAGGAGGCTAATGTCATGTAGACACCAATCCCTTGTTTAGAACCCAACCATTCAGAAATAACAGCTCCCATGACACTATAGGTGGCAGAAATTTTTAAACCAGAAAAGATAGACGGCAATGAAAATGGCCATTCTAATTTCCAAAATAATTGTGTTTTAGTGGAACCAGCCATGTTCATATAATGTTTAAGCTCTGCAGGTGTTTGGCGAAAACCATCCAATGCAGCGACAGTGATAGGAAAGAAACAAACCAGGGTAATAACAATGATTTTTGGTAATAAACCAAACCCAAACCAAATGACCAAAAGTGGTGCAAGAACAATGATTGGAACATTCTGAGATAAAATTAATAGTGGATATAGAGCGTTTCTCAAAAATGAAACTAAATGTAAAGAAACGGCAACAGCCAAACCAATAACAGCCCCAACGGCAAATCCAAATAATGAAATTTCTATAGTGGATAAAAGGTCCGGATAAAAATTTGACCAACCAACAAAGCCTTCATAAAAAATCTTTGTAGGTGCTGGAAGGAGCCAGTCAGGTGTATCTAACACCCTTACAATGATTTCCCAAACGATGAACAAAAGGAGGAGAACCACGAATGGTCTCCACCCTTTTAAAAATAACTTTTTCATTATCGGTATTTCTCCGTTAATTGATCCATCGTAATACCAGTTGGTTGATAAAGAATTTTAACCTGAGAAATAACATTGCTACTCCCGATTTCTATCATCCGTTCATTCATCTTCGTGATAACTGAAAATAATTCCTGCAATTCGCCTTCCATTGTTGTTTCTAATGGATGTACTTCATACTTCACGCCAGATTCATGAATAACTCGGATTGCCTCATCCACATATGGAATAATATCTTCCCCATTTTTTGTCTTTGGTAAAATCTGAATACTAATGAGTGATTGAGCCATTTATATTACCCCCTATTTAGGTAAAAATTTATTTGTAAATGCCTTTTTCGCATCCAATTTTTTATCTAATAATTTATTGTCATACATCCAAGACGTATAATTTTCCCAAACGGATTTCTTTTGAACTCCCCATTTGTTAGCATCATCTTGATATTTAGGTGAGAGCCATTCTTGGCTTTTCTTGACAAGCTTTGGATCCAAATCAGGTGCTGCTTTAATTAAGATATCTGCTGCTTGGTCAGGATTTTTAATAGCATACTCATAACCCTTTGAAGCTGCCTTTAGGAAAGCTTTAACTGTTGATGGATTATTCGCAATCATTTTTTCATTGGTTTCCAAAACTGGTGTATAGTAATCAAGCTTTTTAGAATAATCAGTTAGGTAAATCATATTGATCTTTTGATTACGTAGCTCAGCACCTATACCATCCCATCCATAATAAATCCAAGCAAAATCAACATTTTTTTTGATTGCTGTAAAAAAGTCAGTATCCCCCATATTTATAATCTTTACTTTGTTAACATCAGCATTTTCTTTATTCATTAATGAAGTGATCATAGCTTTTTCAGTAGGAGATCCCCAGCCACCGTATGTATGCCCTTCAAAATCCTTTGGTGTCTTGATATTTTTCTCAACAGGTGAAGCAAACCCAGACGTATTATGTTGGATTACTGCGGCAATGGAAACAAGTGGTACACCTTGGATACGTGCTTGTGTGATTGCTTCTTGATATCCCACTCCAAAATCGGCTTTTCCTGAGGCAACAAGTTGATCTGCCCCGGCCTGGCCAGGCATAATAATATCTACATCTAAACCTTCCGCCTTAAAATAGCCTTTTTCTTTTGCAACATATAAACCTGTATGATTGGTATTCGGTGTCCAATCTAGAACAACTGAAACCTTTTTAAGAGGTTTATTATTTTCCTTTGCTGTATCTGTCGGTTTATTCGCACTGCATCCCGCAATGAGAAAAACGGTTAAAAGTAAACCAAACAATTTCTTCATCTTCAATCCCCCATACAAAATTTTAGAAATAAAAAATGAATGAAGTTTAACTCCGGAGAAAAAAATAAAACACCCAGGTTTTAAACCTGCGTGCATATTAGCAAACAATAAATTGTTTAAGAATATGTTCCCTCCGCCGGTATCAACCAGATCAGGTTCCAAGGGTCAGCACCTTACGGGAACTATCTCAACCGGCAACACCGGTCCCCCTACATTTCATCTATTTTATTTCCTACATAATTATATCAGTGTACCAAAAATATGCAATGGTTTCCTATTAGAAACTAGATTGATGTTTATTTAGTGAATCGAAGTATTTTTTAACAAAATCATAGAATAAGGTTTCGGAGGGTGATAGTTCTCGATATTTTGGAGTAAGAATCCCTACTGTCCGCCTTAATTCTGGCTCTTTTATTTTTAAAATCACCGTTCCACTTGGATGATTCTCATTCAAAAGAAGGGCTGGAAGTAAGGTAATGCCTATTCCTGCTGACACCAAACCTTTAATTGCATCAAGGTCTTCACCTTCGCACAATACTTTTGGTTGAAAACCGGCTTGCACACATGCATCTTCAACAATTTTTCTCAAAATAAACCCTTTAGGAAATAGAACAAATGGATCCTTGGCTAATTGATATAATGAAATATCCTTTTGAACTGTTAATAAATGATACTCGGGTAAAAGTGCAACAAAATTTTCGATAAATAGAATATCTGAGTGAATATCTGTATCATTTTTTGGAACAGGACCAATAAAAGCAAGATCAATTTCCCTTTTTTTTATGCCATCAATTAAAAAGTGATAAGATCCCTGACGTAAATGAAATTTAACATCTGGATGCTCTCTCTTAAAAGCGGTAATAATTCTAGGAAGGATATTACCTGCTAAACTGGAGGGAAAACCGATCCGAATTGTTCCCCTTTCTGGGTCAATATATTCATCTATCATCTGTTTTGCATTTTCTATTGCTTTTATGGCAATCACTGCCTGTTCGGCAAAAAGCTTACCAATATGTGTTAGCTTAATATTTCGCCCTTCTCTTTGAAGCAATTGTACACCTAATTCATCCTCTAAATTTCCTATTTGCCTGCTTATTGCAGATTGCGCAATATGTAAATTTTCAGCAGCGATTGAAACGTGCTCTTGCTTTGCCACCTCAATAAAATATTTAAGTTGTCTTAGCTCCATAATTTTCTCCTTATATATACCAAAATGAGATTAATCATACCCCTAATTATAGTATTTAATATTGATAAAAAATAGGAACTTTTTTACGGAACTTATCTGGACAAGTCTTTATAACAATCACATGTAACAATATGGTCATTTACCATTCCTGTTGCCTGCATGAAAGAATAACATATGGTTGAACCAACAAATTTAAAACCTCTTTTTTTGAGGTCTTTGCTTAATCTATCACTAATTTCTGTTGTTGATGGAACCTCTGTTAAGTCCTTAAAATGATTTTGAATAGGCTTATGATCAACAAAAGACCAAATATATTCGCTAAATGAACCAAATTCGTCTTTTATCTTGAAAAAGGCTTTGGCATTTGTAATCACTGCATGAATCTTAAGCTTATTTCTAACAATTCCATCATTATGGAGAAGCTCTTCGATTTTTTTTTCATCGTATAGAACAATTTTTTCCGGGTTAAAGTTATCAAATGCTTTTCGGTAATTTTCTCTTTTTTTTAAAATCGTGTACCAGCTTAATCCAGCCTGGGCCCCTTCTAAATTTAAATACTCAAAAAGCAATTGATCATCATACACTGGTACTCCCCATTCATGGTCATGATAATCTAAATATAAAGGGTCATGGTTTACCCAACCGCATCGATTCATTTCAAATTCCTCCTATTATCCAATAGAAAGATTATAACAGTAAAAACAAATTGAATGAAATTGACAGGTGTATACCAAAATTTAAATTTTCCAAAAATTATTCTAGGAAAATATCTATGTTATAATTCAAACAAGTTTAAAAACACATTTGTTCACGGAGGGCGGACATGGGAAACGAAACACATCTTAAGAAAAATATTGGGTTTGCTGTCGCAACATCACTTGTTATTGGTACTGTAATTGGCTCAGGTATTTTTATGAAGCCTGGTATCGTTATTTCAGCTACAGGAAATTCCACTTTAGCACTTTTGGCTTGGATCATTGGCGGCATTATTACTCTTGCAAGTGGTTTAACAATTGCAGAGGTGAGTGTTAGAATTCCTAAAACAGGCGGGCTTTATGCTTATATAGAAGAAGTGTATGGAAGATTCTGGGGATATTTGTGTGGCTGGGTACAAACCATTATTTACGGACCCGCTATTATGGGGGCACTTGGTTTATATTTTGGTTCTTTAGTTACGGGGCTGTTTGGCATTTCAGATAAAAATAAAATTATTATTGGAATAATAACAATTATATTCCTTGGATTCATGAATTTATTAGGGACACAATATGGGGGTTTTATTCAAAATATCTCGACTATCGGAAAATTAATTCCGATTGTATTAATTGCAGGGTTTGGTATTTGGAAAGGTGATGCCCATGTTCTTAACATGTCAAGTGGAATCCAGCATACCTTTAGCATGGGAGCAGCAGTTTTAGCTACTCTCTGGGCATATGACGGCTGGATGAATGTTGGCTACATGGCGGGAGAAATGAAAAATCCTAGTAAAACCTTGCCAAGATCCATTATTTCTGGAATTCTGATTGTCATCGTTGCCTACTTAACTGTTAATATTGCAATACTTCATGTTTTACCAGCAAATAAAATTGTTCAATTAGGTCCTAATGCCGCTAGCACTGCCGCAGCTCTTTTATTTGGTAAAATGGGCGGAAATCTCATTACGATTGGAATACTTATTTCAATATTTGGTTGCTTAAATGGTAAAGTGTTAACATTTCCACGAATTCCTTATGCAATGTCAAAGAATGGTGTTCTTCCAGGTGAAAAAGCTTTGTCTTTCGTTCATCCAAAATATAAAACACCAATTGGTGCTACTGTATTACAGCTTTTAATTGCCATAATAATGATGCTAGTAGGTAATCCAGATCGACTTTCAGACATTGCTATTTTTGCTGTTTTCTCCTTTTATGGATTGTCTTTCTTTGCTGTCTTTTTACTGAGGAAAAATGGTTCCGACCATAAAAACTTATACAAGGTACCACTTTACCCAATTACGCCGATTGTCGCTATTCTTGGGGCAGTTTATATAATTGGGAACACTCTGATCGATTCTCCATTTGATGCATTACTTTCTATTGGTATTGCATTAATAGGAATTCCTGTTTATTTGAAAAAAAGTTCTAAGAAACGCGATAAATCTCTCTCGAAGGCGAGTTGAGTTTTTAAAAATAATGAGCATCTATACCAGGCTGATTACGACCACGGGATTTTACCACTAATGACATAATTTTTACCATGGAGTGACAAAAAAATTACCACCAATTGACAGGCTATTTACCAGTTACTACTTTCTATATAATTAGTGAGCATATCTTTCGATATGACACTTTATATGGGAGGTATTTTTTTATGATCCAATATCGTAAGATACTGGAATTTCATGATGACGGAATAAGTATGAGGGGATTTCCGCAAGTACTGGGAATTCTAGGCAAAAGGTAAAAGAGGTCATTGAATTAGCTAAGAAGAAAGGATTAATATGTCCGTTGGACGAGGAGATGGATGATAAATGGATTGAAGGGTTTCTGTTTCCGGAGAAGTCATTGGAAGCTTCCGGGAGGCAGCCTCTCGACTTTGAATATATTCATAAAGAGTTGGCCAAATCAAACGTTACCCTTTCTCTTTTACACTATGAATATGAAGCAGAAAGTAGGGCTAATAACAAAATCCCTTACTCTTATCGAAGTTTCTCCCGCCATTATAGTAATTATGCCCAGAAACATAAAGCTACTTTGCGTATCCGAAGAAAGCCAGGAGAATTATTAGAGGTGGATTGGGCAGGGTCCACAGCCTTTATCATTGATAGAGATACGGGAGAAAAAGTGAAGGCATATATATTCGTTGCGACATTGCCGTGCAGCCAACTTGCCTATGCAGAAGCAACCCTATCAATGGATTTACACTCCTGGATTGGAGCGCATATCCATGCTTATGAATATTTCGGTGGGGTCACTCAAATTGTTGTATCAGATAATCTGAAGACGGGTGTGACGAAACATACTTCAAGGTAACTAGTATTGAATCCTACCTATAAGGAAATGGCCAATTATTATAATACAATCATCATGCCTGCACGCATTCGTAGCCCTAAAGATAAACCGAGTGTTGAAGGCTCTGTAGGGGATATTTCCACATGGATCATAGCTGCATTAAGGAATACTCACTGTTTTAGTATTGAAGAGTTGAATGATGAAGTGGGAAAGAAATTAAAGGAATTTAATCATCGTCCTTTTACCCGAAAAGAAGGATGCTGTTTTTCTGCATTTGAAGAAGAGGAGAAATTTGCGCTTTCCCCCCTTCCAGACATGCCCTATAAGATATCAGAGTGGAAGACGGCAAAAGTGCGCCCGGATTACCATATATCAATTGAAAGCATGTTTTATTCAGTTCCATACGAATACATCAATCGGCAAGTGGATGTGAAGCTTTCAGATGATATGGTAGTTATCTACTTTAATCATATGTGGTTGACTTCACATAAAAGATTATATGGGAGATTCGGACAGATATCAACTGTCCGGGAACATATGTCCGACAATCACAAATTATTTGTAGACCAAACGCCAGAAGTGGCGATTGAATGGGCAGAAAGCATTGGATCTTCAACATTGAGCGTTGTGCAATACCTTTTAGATTCCTATCAATCTGAAAAACAAGCATTACAATCTATCTTTTCTCTGAAAAAGACGGAATACCGTTATACCAAATACGAAATAGAACTAGCATGTAAGATGGTGCTCACCATGACAAGAAGACCGACGGTTAAGAGCATTCAAACGATACTGAAAAACAACAAGAAAAGAGATGCAGAACAGGAATTAGAGCAAAACACAGAAATAACCGACAACAATTATGGCTTTACTCGTGGGGCATCTTATTTTGGAGGAAAAAGATAAATGTTGAATAATCAAATGTTGTCCAAATTACAGGAAATGAAATTAAGTGGGATGGCTGAAGCCTACAAGGAACAGTCACAAAATAAAGAATATCAATCCATGAGTTTCGAAGATCGTTTTTCTCTATTAGTTGATTTAGAATATTCCCGCCGCAAAAGCAATAATTTGAATCGATTAATTAAAAATGCCACATTTTCAGACTCAAAAGCATGTATTGAAGATATTGAGTACTTTGAGGATCGCAAACTGAAAAAGGAACTTATATTAAAATTAGCTTGTGGGCTTTATATTCAAGAGCATCATAACATTATACTGAAAGGACCTACGGGATCGGGGAAAACCTTTATGGCTTGTGCTTTTGGTGTATCCGCATGTCGTCAATTCTATAATGTTAAGTATATTCGGTTACCTGAATTACTTGATGAGCTGTCTCTAGCAAAATTGGCTGCCGACGGCAGCTATCGGAAGTTAATCAAGAAATACACAAAAACAGATGTGCTTATTCTTGATGAATGGCTCCTTATGGAACTATCAAAGGACGAAGCGAATATCCTGTTAGAGATTACAGAAGCTCGGCACAAAAACGCTTCCACTATTTACTGTTCTCAAATTGACCCTAGTGGATGGCACATGAAACTAGGAAACGGTACAATTGCAGAAGCTATTTTGGACCGCATTGTCCATGATTCTTACCAATTCTTATTGGACGGCGAAATTTCAATGAGAGAACGTCATGGTTTACGTAGAAAAGCGTAAGATATGGCAATATTGACACGTAAAGACTTATACAAAATGGAAGAAAACTATTATTGGGCTGGGTATAAAGAGTGGAGTCCTTTTCCAAAGGAATTAAAGAAAAAGCTTCTAAAAATGTATGGGAAAGAACCTTTACCATATACTTGGACTGAACAAGACATTCACGAAGGAACAAGAAAAATCATAATTGAGTTTTTTATGATTTAACCCAATGTTTTAAAATAGAAAAAACTCCTCCACATTGCATAATAGAGGTTCTACCGACAAACTGGATTTATTCGCTAAGACATCTTTTAGAAGAGAAAGCCATGATTTTTCTACGCTAAGCAGAAAAATCATGGCTATTTTTATGTCCTGAGTGCTCAAAAGGAATGATTGGAACCAGAATTACTTGGATTAAAATAATATTCTCCAAGAAAGTTAATGTTTTCCCACCCCAATGTGGATAAATGAGGAAGCAATTCCTCTTTATATTTTCATTTAGATTTCAAATATTCCATTGCATGTGATAGATAAACAGTATTCCAAATGCTAATCGCATTAATAATAGGATTTAATGAACTGGCACGTGATAAAGCCTTCTTGGCTTCACCTTTATTTAATCCCCGTTGGATTAGACATGGTAAAGTTTCACTAGAAATATAATCTAATATGAACAGGGTTTTATCAATACGTCCCATCTCTCTTAATGTAGTCGCAGGCTATTTTGCCGAGAATAGGAACCCAATTTTCCCATGATTAAAGAAGCAGAAACAGTTCCTTCACGAATGGAATATGCCAGTCTTAGCACATCATCATAATTTTCTTGGATAATTTTTGTATTAATTCTTCCTCGCAGTAATTTCTCCATCTCTGGATATGGAACTGGTTTTTCAAATGTATAAAGTTTCGAATCCGTAAGGCCTCGGAGCAAACCGAAAACCTAATAAATTTGTTTGTCAAATACTTGGTCCGTGTAACCGGCTGTGTCTGTATAATGTCATCAAATACAACCAGCCCTCATTTGTCGGAATATATGTGATACCCCACAACAGATTAGGTCAGAAGCCAAAACGAGATTGAATTAACAAAAGAAAAAGCATGGTAATTCGTATGAATTCTCTTACTTTTTTACAAAGGGGAACTGTATTCTAGATAGCAATATCTTCAATTTTGTTTTCATTATAGTCTTGAGGTGCAATTAACTCATTATAGAATACCGCTATTGAAGTGGTATAGTAAGGGACGAACCACAATAGACCAATTCCTAAAGTGATCATACTTAATAATCCCCAACCTAAAAAGCTAAGACCTAGTAAAAAGTATTTGCATTTATATCCTTTCATTCTTTTTTTACTCTCTTTAATTGCCTGAGTAACCGTATATTCTGGATGGTCTTTTATGAGAAAATAAATTTGAGAGTACGATATTGTTTTAATTATACCTGGAATAACAAAAAGGATTGACCAAAGTAAAATAATTAAGGTTTTTAGCAATGAAATCCCAATTACTTTTAATGAGTGATTGCCATTTTTATAAATTGAAAATATTTCAATTATATTTGGTTTATTTCCTCTAATCATATTTAAATAAAACCAATAAAATGCGAAGGATAAAGGTATTGCAGCAATTGAATATATAACGTCAAAAATGTTTCCACCTATTTGAGCAGAATCTCCCTTAAGGATCATTCCCAAAAATATTGGTAGTAACTCTACTATAGCAAAAAGGACTAAAGCAGATAGAACAGATACTCCCCACTTTCCCTTTAATGATTCTCTAGCTTGTTTTTTTATTTGTGAAATTTTTACATTCATAAGATATGTTCTCCCTTAGTAGTTTTCAAATCAAAATCACCTTTTAAAAATAATAGTATCTGTTTTTACATCTAAGACAAGTTGTGCCATAATAGTGGATCGTTTACTTCTATAGTCACGCCATCCATTATATCTTTTCTGTTTCAAAAACAAGGTGGGTGTGAATTTAAAAGAAAGATGTACCGTTTTGAAAAAAGTTTGATTTAAATATTACGTTATTTCCCACAAAAACATTGATAAATCTAGGATTCTAAAAAGTTTTGATCAATTTTTTTAAAAAAATTGACGTTTTGAAATAACGAAAATATTAGTTTCTATCAATCTTTATTATAAAAACTAAAAAATGGGTTACTTGATATATCAAAGTTTTCGGCATATTTATGATTAAACTTTTTTATAAACCTACAGTGGGATACAAATTTTTACAAAGCGTAAACTTATAGAACAAGAAATTTATGATTTGTTTCAGTATTATTCTAAGATGCTTCAAATTCAATAACCTATTAAATTACATTTTTCACTATCAATCAATCTAATCAATAGGGGACAAAGTAGAAAATTTTCTTCATACATTTCTTGCGGGCCAGGTCAAATAACTTGGCATACAAATGAGTTTTTTTATGGGCTTTCATGGCCCAAAAGCATTTGAATTCCCTCAATAGGCATCTCTAAAAAATATAAATTTCTGTGTCTACTTTATTGACCTAATATCAGTTTTATTCCACCAAAAAAGGATCGGCATATAGCCTAAGTTAGGATACAAACCGAACCATTTTCATTTATAGTGGCAAATGATAGGCCATGGAAGTTTATTAAGATACTCTATTTATTTTTAAATAATACATACATAACGAAAAAATACGTTCCAGCAAAAAAAATAAATCCTAATATATCACGATAAAGTAAGTTATTAAATGATGAAAAAAATATATTTAAAATCGATACAGTCACAAAGACTGCAATTATCAAAGAAAAAATCATTTTTTTTGAGTTCACAATTTATTCCTCTCATCCCACATAAATTGTCCTTGCACTTAAAAAAGGTATCCAAATAGAGATATTGATATTTTTGTTTAGATGACGACTCACCCAACCACCAATAACTCCACCTAAAACCATTGTTGTTGCAGTTAAAACCACTGTTCCCCTTTCCGAATATCTAGAAAATCCATATGCACGTCCAACAGTTAACATTGTCTGATATGATAAATACCAAACAAGAGCAGCAGTTCCATAATTTTCAAGGTCCGTAAATACTAAATGAGGTCTAATTACAATTTTAATTGTAGAATATCCACTTGGATCTACATGGTTAATCGAATCATCCTCACAAAACGTATATTGATTCTGACTGGATGGTCTATCCTCAAATCCTTCAAATCGATCCTTTGTTGTAAACCTTCCAATCTTAGGATCATAATACCTGCTCTTTAAGAAATAAAATCCAGTTTCTTGGTCATAAACATATCCATACTGACCAGCATAGCCGAATAAGTTATCAATATTTCCAGTTTTATCTGTCACATTACCCCAAACATCATAGGTATAGGTTGCAACTGCATTCCCATTGGAATCGGTCAAGGCAACCACATCCCCATGACCATTGTATTGGTAATTATAGACCTTGCCTCCCACAGTTACACTAACAGGGGTCCCCTTGTCATCATATACGTACCGTGCTTCAACATTTCCAGATGCATCAGTTTCTTCACTCACTTGGTCCCCATCATATACGTATTTCGTGACAGCTCCATTTACCGTCTTACTGATTCGCTTGTTATCACCATCATAGGCATATTGGATAACATCCCCATTTGGTTGCGTTACTTTTGTAAGCTGATTATTGGAGTTGTACTCATATAACGTAGTACCAGTGCTATCGGTTTTGCTTAAAGTATTTCCATTTGAATCATAGGTGAAAGAGTTAGATTCTAATAGCATTTTAGATTATCTTCCTATTTTTCTTTCTTCCATCCTCACCCATTTTATTGGTTGATGTATACTATGATCATCATATATAACACAATAAAACCTACAAAAAATACAATTTTAATTCTACTAATCGAGCGATTATAAAACATTACTAATGAGAAAATTAAAAACAAGCCTCCAAGAATACGTACAATTTCTAGAAAATTCAACTATATATCCCCCTTATCGTGAATATACTTTAAAAAGAGCTGTATAACTCATATCCACAATAACTCCTTTTTTGCCGTTATGATGTGAGATGGCATTTGCTAACATACTATAATATGCCCAATATCCACCCAACGCAGCAGCAACGACAGGGATACGGACTGTAAACACACCTACAAGCCCAGATCCGTTTGCAAATTGAGAAAATTGATATTGCACTTCATCTGCTTCTTTATGAGTATAAATTCCTTCCATACCCCACCAATAATACTTAATAATACCAATTGGTTTATGCCCATCAGGATCTATGTTCATCACCGGGTCATTTTCACAATACGTATACTGATTCTGACTTGTAGGCCTATCCTCAAATCCTCTGAATCGATCCTTCGTTGTGAACCGCCCAATCTTAGGATCATAATACCTGCTCTTTAAGAAATAAAATCCTGTTTCTTGGTCATAAACATATCCAAACTGACCAGCATAGCCGAATAAGTTATCAAGATTTCCAGTCTTATCTGTCACATTGCCCCATACATCATAGGTAAAGGTTGCAACTACATTCCCATTGGAATCGGTCAAGGCAACCACATCACCATGCCCATTGTATTGGTAATTATAGACCTTGCCTCCCTCAGTTACACTTACAGGGGTCCCCTTGTCATCATATGTGTACCTTGCTATGACATTTCCTGATGCATCGGTTTCTTCACTCACTTGGTCCCCATCATATACGTATTTCGAGACAACTCCATTTACCGTCTTACTGATTCGCTTGTTATCCCTATCATATGCATCTTGGATAACATCCCCATTTGGCTGTATTACTTTTGTAAGAATATCCTTTAGGTTTCTTTAGCCTCATTGAAAAGAAAGGCCCTGCGGATTTACTCTTCACAGGACTTTCCTTTATTACAATAATAATTATATTAACAAATTTAATTTCTTTATGAATGAATATGGGATCTACTACAAACGCAAACCGATATACTAATATTAAGAAAATAATAAATCACATTAAAATCCTTCAAATTTCCTCCATTTTTCTTTTTACAGTTATTTTTCTTTTTTCTCTTTTAACTCTCGGATTATATGTTTTCTATAAATTGTATATAGTGATAAATAAAAATATAAGCCAGAAAATAGAATAATAAATAATGATTGTAAAAGGGTTGCATGAGCAAGTATGGACGCTATAAGACCAATTAACAATCCCCCTATTGTAGAATAGTGTACATGTTTTTTTGCAAAAGCAGAGTTTTTCTTTTTCATCCTTATTTTCAATAATTGCAATGAAATAAATTGAAGGACGAGCAACGTAGCGATAATCCAATCTATATACATTTTAAATTTCCCCTAATCTAATTAAATAAATCATTTAAAAAGTGTCCTAAAATCTCGCAAGTATGCCAAAGTAATTTTTAGTATAGGAACTTACAATAGACATGTAGCTAATCATTGTATTTCTAATTCACCCCAGGTAGTCCAATGAATTCCAACATTTATTGAGCCAATATATCGACTTGAATTTCAAAACAGAAAGCACAGAATTTCCAAAAATGACTTCACCAAATACGCAATCATATCCAACATAAAATACTCTGTATATTTTGATGTTTAATATATTCTTATGGACCCCTTTAAATTTAACACAAATTAAAATCTAGAAATCCTGCTTTTTTCAACTTATTTCCCTTTAGATTTGAATATTTCCTATTCAAAAAATATTCTATTGTGTCCTTAATTACAAAAGCATGTCCTATACCCCAAGTAACAATCTCTTTGGCATATGGTACGTGACCTAAGGCATTTGCAAGATCCCAGTTTATATAATAAAATGATTGTTTCCACGAATATCCATGTTCAACGCAATAAAGTACGTCGGTTAGTAATATAAAATAGCCCATGTAAGTCCCAATTTCCGCTAGTATTTCCCATCCACCTAATGCTGTACAAACTGCTAAAGTAAATGCAATCACTTCAAGTGTTACTTTCCAAGGAAAATACCCACTTGGATCAATTTGATTAATAGGATTATTTTCACAATACGTATACTGATTCTGGCTAACAGGCTTATCCTCAAATCCTTTGAATCTATCTTTTGTTGTAAACCTACCAGTTCCCGGATCATAATACCTGCTCTGCAAGAAATAAAATCCAGTTTCTTGGTCATAAACATATCCATATTGACCAGCATAGCCGAATAAGTTATCAATATTTCCAGTTTTATCTGTCACATTTCCCCATACATCATAGGTATAGGTTTCTATAACATTCCCATTGGAATCCGTCAAGGCAACCACATCACCATGACCATTGTATTGGTAATTATAAACCTTGCCTCCCTCAGTTACACTTACAGGGGTCCCTTTGTCATCATATGTGTATCTTGCTATGACATTTCCTGATGCATCGGTTTCTTCACTCACTTGGTCCCCATCATATAGGTATTTCGTGACAACTCCATTTACCGTCTTACTGATTCGCTTGTTATCCCCATCATAGGCATATTGTATAACATCACCATTTGGTTGCGTTACTTTTGTAAGCTGATTGTTGGTGTTGTATTCATAATTTGTAGTACCAGTGCTATCGGTTTTGCTTAAAGTATTTCCATTTGAATCATAGGTGTAAGAAATTGTACTTCCATCAGGATTTGTAATGCTTGTTAACTCATTCGTGCTTGCATCATACGAATAAGTGGTCGTTGTTTTCACACCATTTACCGTAATGGATATTGATTTACGATTTCCTAGATCATCATAGGTATAATCTGTTACTTTTCCTGTTGGGTCTGTAATCTTCGTTAGACGGTTTTGACCATCATACTCATAAGTTGTCGTACCTGTACTATCTGTAACAGTATTAATTTGACCATTATTATAAGTATAATGGAAGTTCGCATTGACAGTTCCGCTTGGTCCGAGGTTGCTAACATCAGTCACTTCATTGTTCGCATCATAGACGTAATTGATTTTTGTACCATTGGCATAGTTCACAGCTGTTTTATTTTTATTTGCATCATAACTAAAGTCAGTTGTTAGATTATTACTGTCTATCATACTTTCTAAATTATTATTAGTATCGTATTTATAGGTAACTGATTCTCCATCTATTTCCTTACCAGTTAGTTGATTAACTGCATTGTAACTATAGGTCGTTACCTTACCAGAAGGATCTGTTTGCTTGGTAAGGTCATTATCCTTATCATACTCGAACGTGGTAGTTCCAGTGGAGTCTGTCATACCCACTCTGTTGTCTAAGGCATCATATTGGTAGGTTACTACAGTTCCATCCGGATTTTCCACCTTCGTTTGTCTGTTCAGTTGATCGTACATATAATACGTAACCGTTCCGTCTGATGCTGTCTTACTTAGAATATTTCCATTCGCATCATAATTAGTGCTTTGAACTTTGCTGTCTGGATCCGTTTCAGTCTTTACCCTGTTTAAAGCATCGTAAGACCACGAAGTTAGGTTTCCATTTGTATCGGTAGAAGTGAGTTTATTTCCGACTGCATCATAGGTATAACTGGTAGTTGAATTACCTATTGTTACGGAAAGCATGTTCCCCAACACATCATAGACGTAAGTTGTTTTATTTCCATTTGCATCTATTTCACTAATTTTATTACCTGCTGTATCATATGCGAATTGGGTTTGGTTATTTAAGGCATCTGTTTGGCTTATCACATTCCCATTGGTATCATAACCATACTTGGTAGTATTCCCATTCGCATCCGTTTCAGTGGCAACCGTTCCATCTGTATTGTAAGCAAAGGAATTTGTGCCATCGGAAAGCTGATTACCGTTTGCATCATAAGTGTAGTTTGTCACTGTCCCTAATGCATCCGTTTTCGTTAGAGCGTTATTGTTCCCATCATACCTATATTTAGTGATGTGGTTCATGGGGTCTGTTTCAGTTAACTCATTCCCCATAGAATCATAGGTAAAAGTTGTGACATCCCCCAAAGCATCCGTCTTCGTTAGCAAATTATTATTTGTGTCATAGGTATTTGTTGTATCATTACCAAGTGCATCCGTAACCGATGTTACGTTCCAGTTAGCATCATAAGCATACTTTGTAGAATTTCCATAAGGATCTGTTTCCACAAATTGATTAGTACTACCAGCGTAAGTGTATGTTGTATAACTTGAAGGATCCGGATCTGTTACATTCGCAAGTTCATTACCTGCGTAAGTTAAATTAGTTGTATTTCCTTTAGTGTCTGTATAAGAAATAAGTTGATGGTTAGAATCATAAGAATAAGTTTCGCTGTGATTTAATGGATCTGTAATTTTAATCAAATTACCATTTGCATCATAAAAGTAGTTCCATGTACGGGATGCATAATCTTTCATAGAAAGAAGCTTACCCGTTGTTGGATCATAACTTAAATTAGTAACACTGATACTACGTCAAGAAAATAGACACAGATTTTTCTACCGCGCTTTCGCTTGGTGGCCTTCATAAAAAAGTTTAAATAAAGTACGATTTAAACTTTTTTATGAAGGGAAAATCAAGCTACTGAATTACCGTACATTCTCTC
>JAUZPL010000071.1 GCA_030705955.1 Bacillota bacterium
ATGTGAGCAATACTCCTTTGGAGCTAATCGAATTCTTCCAGAAGAATGACATTCTGGTAGAGGCCTATTCACCTATTGCACACGGTGCAGTTCTCGATCATGCTGAAGTTAAGGAAATAGCTGATAAGTATGGAGTATCTGTTGCTCAGCTTTGTCTGCGTTATTGCTTACAGCTTGGTCTTGTAGTCATTCCTAAAACGGCAAATCCGGATCACATGAGGAACAATGCAGAGCTTGATTTTGTTATTCAAGATGCAGATATGGAGACTTTGAAAAATGTAGAGCACATCCAGAATTATGGTGAGCATAGCTTCTTCCCGGTATTTGGTGGGAAATTAAAATAAACAGATAATGAATGGAGGACGATCAGCTCCTAATTGTAGGCTTGTCTCGAAAACTTGCTCGTTTTGAATTAATCCAACCAATGTACAATCTGGTTAAATGCCAAGCTGAGGTTGAAATCTTACCTTTGGCTGCTTATGAACAACTTGGAGTTATTACTTACAGTCCGCTTGGTGCTGGCTTATTAACTGGTAAATGGAAATAAGGGGTAAAAACCTCGAAGGGTTAAGAAGAATGTATCACGTTTACGCCTTTCTTTTTTTACTGTAAGATATACAAAGAATCATGAAAATGAATTTAGAATAGATTTGTTAGGTAAACTGAGGGGGATTATGTAAAAGGTGCTGGTTTATTTATTACTTTTTTTAGTTGTATTACTAGTTTTTATTGTATTGTTTATCAACATAAATCCAGTTTTCGGTTGCAACCCAAGTAAAAAACAAAAAGAGAATTTTAGTCAATTGGACAACTATATTAATGGTAAATTTATCAATCCAGAAACAACAAAGTTAAACATGAGTGCATCTGATTATTTCTCCATGCTTAAGGAAAATATTTCAGGTACCAATGACCGTAATCCGAAAGGTCAAATTCCTGTTTCCAAGATTGATTGGGACAAAGTCAAAAGTGAAGAAGATAGTTTAACTTGGTTTGGTCATTCGGCTTTTTTACTTAGTATCGATAATAAAAAGATGCTTGTAGATCCCATGCTAGGTCCCGTTGCTTCACCTGTTTCTTTCATAGGAAGCAAACGTTACAGTGAAGATATATTGCATCTGATTGATGAAATGCCACCAATTGATGCTGTTTTTATTACCCATGATCATTACGACCACTTAGATTATCCATCTATTAAAAAATTAAAAAACAAGGTCAATCATTTCTTCGTTCCTCTAGGTGTAGGTGCTCACTTGATCGATTGGGGAGTTGAAAAAGAAAAAATAACAGAACTAAATTGGTGGGATGAAACAGAGTATCAAGGCTTAACTGTAGTATTCACTCCTTCCAAACACTTTTCTGGTAGAGGACCATTAAATAGAAATTCCACCCTTTGGGGTGGTTGGGTCATTCTTTCTGAAAAGACACGTTTCTATACAAGCGGAGATGGTGGTTATGACATACATTTTAAGGAGATTGGGAAAAAGTACGGACCATTTGACCTTACTTTAATAGAAGGCGGACAATATGACCGTCGTTGGCCTTGGGTTCATATGACACCTGAACAATCTGTTCAGGCGCATATAGATGTAAATGGTAGGAATACAATGTTAATTCACTGGGGAGCCTTTACCCTTGCTTATCATGGTTGGACAGAACCTATAGAAAGAGCATTAAAAGCGTCCGAAAAGTCAGGAGTAAATATGATAGCTCCTAAAATCGGCGAAACCGTTCCATTAGAAGGGGAGTTCACCATTCCTACCTCACCTTGGTGGACAGAAGTAAAAAAGTAGGAAAAAAACAAGTAAATATGCTATTCAAAAATCTGGCCCAAGTGTAGAACAAGAAAAAATCCTGTATATCAACACAGGATTTTTAATCAATCTTTATATTAAGTAATCAATCTTTGTTTTAAATGATCAATTAAAATACAGCTGCAGTTCAATCTGCAGCTTTTTTCCTTTATTTGACTGCTTTCTGCAGTTTATGAATATATTGAAGTGCTTTTCCTGTTCCAATCGCAACTGACTCAAGGGGACTTGGGGCAATATGGACGGGCACGACGATTTCTCGAGTAAGCCATTCTTCTACGCCCTTTAATAAGGCGCCTCCCCCTGAAATGATGACTCCACGGTCAACGATGTCACCGCTTAGCTCTGCAGGGCAGTCCTCTAGGGTTGCACGGATTGCTTCTAAAATTTGGGAAAGGGATTCTTTCATGGCTTTATTAATTTCATAGGAGGACAACTCGATCGTCTTTGGAAGTCCCGTCATTAAATCGCGTCCACGAATTTGCATTTTCATTTCTGCGTGACCAAGAAGGGCACAGCCAATTTCCATTTTGATATTTTCAGCAGTCCGTTCTCCAATCAAAAGATTGTACTCTTTACGAATATATTGAATTATATCCTCGTCAAGGCGGTCACCGCCAATACGAATGGAATGGCATGCAACAATACCACCAAAAGATATAATGGCAACCTCGGTTGTTCCACCACCAATATCCACTACGACGTTCGCTACAGGCTCGTCCACTGGAAGCCCAGCTCCTATTGCAGCAGCCACTGGTTCTTCAATTAAGTGGATTTTTTTTGCTCCTGCGTTTCGAACTGCATCATAAATGGCACGCCTTTCCACACTTGTTGACCCTGATGGGGTACAGACGACCACATTGGGTTTACGTATTGCGAATCCCATTTTTTTAGCAGCTTTTTTCATCATATACTTCAGCATATCGGTAGTCACATCAAAATCAGCAATTACCCCATCCTTTAATGGGCGAATGGCTACAATTTTTCCTGGAGTTTTTCCAATCATTTCTTTTGCTTCAAGTCCAACCGCGACAATATTTTTTGTTTCAGTATCAATTGCAACAACAGATGGCTCATTCAAGGCAATTCCTTTATTTTTACTATATACAAGAATATTCGCTGTTCCTAAATCAATGCCAATCTCAGAGGTTGATAACATATTATTCTTCACCCGATTTCATAAGTTTTCATCATAATAAGCTTCTATTCACACTAACATGAATAAGGGGGTAAGTGGCTGTTTGTAAATGAAAGGTTATACTTTTGTAAAATACAAAGAAAAATTTTCCTTTGTTTGTAAAAGGGTTGAAATAAATAAAGGTAATCATGCATAGGAGGGTTCATTTTTGTTTATAATAGTTTGATGTTCAACTGCTTTAGAATTTTGTGTTAGGATGTTAATATGAAATGAATCGCACTAAATAAAGGCAGAGTGAAAAAGTTGAATGGTAAACAAAAGTTATTAGTCATCATTGGACCGACAGCTGTTGGAAAAACAAAGCTTAGTATTGAACTTGCCAAGCGGTTTAATGGAGAAATCATCAGTGGAGACTCAATGCAAATTTATAGGGGGATGGATGTAGGAACAGCAAAAATTAAACAGGATGAAATGGAAGGAATTCCACACTTTTTAATTGATATCAAAGATCCTTCTGATCATTTTTCGGTGGCGGAGTTTCAGCAGCTTGTAAGAGGTAAAATAAACGAGATTTCCCAAAAAGGAAAGCTTCCTATTATCGTAGGGGGAACTGGTCTATATATTCAGTCCGTTATTTATGATTATCAATTTTCTGAAGCATCAGGGGATGAAGTCTTTCGACTCCAGCTTGAAGAGAGGGCGAAGGAAATTGGAAATGAGGCACTGTATCGGGAGCTTTTAGAAGTCGACCCTGAAAGTGCAAGACAAATTCATCCTAATAATGTAAGAAGAGTGATTCGAGCGTTAGAAATTTTCCATACTACTGGTACGACGATGTCTGAAGGGCAAAAAGAACAGAAACCTGAATTGTTGTATGAGACCGCGCTAATTGGGCTTACGATGGATCGTGAAACCCTTTATGAACGAATCAATCTGAGAGTTCAAATGATGATAGATGAAGGTCTTCTTCCTGAGGTGGAAAGGTTATATCACTCCGGTTTGCGTGATTGCCAATCCATTCAAGCAATCGGATATAAGGAAATGTATGATTTTCTTGACGGAAAAGTATCATTAGAGGAAGCCGTTGAAAATATAAAACAAAACTCAAGGCGATATGCAAAAAGACAATTAACTTGGTTTCGCAATAAAATGAGTGTACAATGGTTTGATATGATGGATACAACAGATTTCTTGAAAAAATTAACGGAAATTTCCCGTTATATTGAAGGAAAGCTACAATTAAAATCGAATACATATTAATAGAGATAAAAGAGGAGGATTCACAAATGAAAACAACCGTTAATATTCAAGACCAATACTTAAACCAACTACGTAAAGATGGTACTAACGTTACCGTATTCTTATTAAACGGATTTCAAATTAGAGGTCAAATTAAAGGATTTGATAATTTTACTGTATTATTTGAATCAGAAGGTAAGCAACAGCTTGTATTCAAGCATGCTATTTCTACCTTCGCCCCTCAAAAAAATGTTCAGCTTGATCTTGATGCTCAATAATCAACTTAAATATATGAATGGATGAGCCCGTATTCACGGGCTCTATTTCTTTTTATTAACCTCAAAGCATAATTTCCCAAAACAAAAATCTTTTTTAATGAATTTCCAAAGTAGTGAATACATATAAAATGAAGGATTGTTTCTTTCTTTAAGGCTGTTTTCGTAAATTTTGTTGTTTTTTTCGCATTATTACAGCAAATTTAAGATTTATCCGCGAAAAAATACAATTTATCCGCGAAAATTTTATTTTATCCGCGAAAATAAAGGGATATCCGCGAAAACCTGTAATTTATCCGCGAAACAATAACTTAATCGAAAGCATCAATTTTTTAGAAAAGTGCCCAAAGAAAAGAACCTTCTTTAATCATTTTGAATCCGGGCTTTTGTCACGAATAAAGCTCTTAAACGTAAACTGTTCCCGAATGCGAGGTGAAAGCTTTGGATCAACCGTTTCGAATGAAAAGTAATGGACAAATAAGCATTGTTCTGAATTCGCAAAAAAGAAAATCATTGGCAAAGGAATTGCCGGATGCGCCAGTTGTTTTAAAGGAAATCCCCCCAGAGCATACCGCCTTAATAGAAATAGAAGAGGAGCTTGGGGCCTTAGTTGGCATGGAAGAAATGAAACGAGTGATAAAGGAAATTTATGCGTGGATTTATGTAAACAAAAAACGGGAAGAACTAGGTTTGAAAGCAAAAAAACAGGCACTTCATATGATGTTTAAAGGAAATCCAGGTACAGGGAAAACAACAGTGGCTCGGTTAATTGGTAAGCTATTTCAAAAAATGAATGTTCTTTCAAAGGGACATTTAATTGAGGCAGAAAGAGCAGACCTTGTCGGAGAATACATTGGGCATACAGCGCAAAAAACAAGGGATCTCATTAAACGAGCACAAGGAGGAATTTTGTTTATAGATGAGGCTTATTCATTAGGACGCGGTGGGGAGAAGGATTTTGGGAAAGAGGCAATTGATACACTTGTTAAGCATATGGAGGATAAGCAGCATGAATTTATTTTGATTCTTGCTGGCTACTCCCGTGAAATGAATTATTTTCTCACCTTAAACCCTGGATTACATTCCCGTTTCCCACTTGTGATTGATTTCCCGGATTATAGTATCGATCAGTTGATGGAAATTGCAGGGTATATGCTCACCGAAAGAGAGTATATGTTAAGCAAAGATGCAGAAAAAAAAATGAAGGATCATTTAGTTTGGGTAAAGGCTATATTAAACCCAAATGCTTTTTCAAACGGACGCTATGTCCGAAACATCCTTGAAAAATCCATTCGTTCTCAAGCTATGCGGCTCTTAATGCAAAATAGCTATGACCGACATGAATTAATGACTTTAAGAAGCCTGGATTTAGTGTTTGAAGAAGATTAGAAAAACTTGGTGAATGCCAAGTTTTTTCTAATGGGAGCCTAACCGTCTAATCGGCAGCCTCCAATCATACGTATAGGATAGTACCCGCAATAAGGTAATAAGAACAAATAAGGTATACAATTCAATGGAATTAGTAGCGATTTTTAAGCCGATAATAAGACCTGTTAAAATAGACCAAACAGCGTAAATCTCTGATCGTAATACAACTGGCTTCCTGCCGGCTAACAAATCCCGGATGATGCCTCCGCCAATACCTGTTAGAACCGCTGCTACAATCACAGCGCTTAGTGGATGGTTCATTTTTACAGCATATAATGCACCTTGAATCGCAAAAGCGGATAATCCGATGGCATCAAAAAAGTTTCCCCATTTTTGCCATTGCTTTAATACGTTATTTGGAAACAACAGCACTGCTGTCATGGATAATAAGGCAATTTCAAAAAATAATCCTTGATCCCAAAGAGCTGATACTGGGACTCCAATCAATAGATTTCGGATTGCTCCGCCCCCAAAGGCAGTGACAATACCAAGAATATATACTCCTAAAATATCATACTCTTCTTCCATTGCTGTGATAGCGCCGCTAACAGCAAAGGCAATGGTACCAATCATGCTTAATACTTCCCATGTCATTTTGTCTATTTTCTCCTCGGTGTGTTTATATTTTTCTAAAAATTTGTAAACTGTACATGCAAACGTTATGATTTTAACATGAAATTGTTTTTTTTATTACTATTTTTTTAAAAATAAACGTATTTTTGATATGATGTAGCGAGAAACAATTGGAGAGAAGGATGTTATTTGGAGCAAACTAAAGAAAGAGCCATACTTGTAGGCTGTCAAACCCCTGAAGTGGATGATTTACGGTTCCAATATTCAATGGAAGAGCTAGCTTCATTAACAGAAACTGCTAACGGGGAGCCGTTAATGTCCGTTGTTCAAAAGCGTGATCGAATTCATTCAGCCACTTATATTGGAAAAGGGAAAGTGGAGGAATTAAATGCACTGGTTGAAGAGCTTGAAGCGGATTTGGTCATTTTTAATGATGAGCTTTCACCAAGCCAAAAACGAAACTTGGCATCTGATTTAAATACACGAATTATTGACCGGACCCAGCTTATTTTGGATATTTTTGCTCAAAGGGCCCGTTCAAAAGAAGGAAAGCTGCAGGTAGAGCTTGCGCAGCTTCAGTATTTGCTTCCTCGTCTTGCTGGACAAGGAACCGCGTTATCTCGTTTAGGTGGCGGTATCGGGACAAGAGGACCTGGGGAAACAAAGCTTGAATCAGACCGTCGCCATATTCGCAGACGGATTGATGATATAAAAGGGCAGCTCTCGGTTATTGTTCAACACCGTGACCGTTACCGGGAAAGACGGAAGAAGAATAAAGCCTTTCAAATTGCTATTGTGGGATATACAAACGCAGGGAAATCCACTTTGTTCAACCGGTTGTCAGAGGCAAACTCATTTGAAGAAAACCTGCTATTTGCAACACTTGATCCAATGACAAGAAAGCTTATTTTACCTAGCGGATTTTTAGCTTTAATAACAGATACAGTTGGTTTTATTCAGGATCTTCCAACCTCACTTATTGCAGCATTCCGCTCAACTCTGGAGGAGGTTAAAGAGGCTGATCTACTCCTTCACATAATGGATATGTCGAATTCAGATTATTTTCATCATGAGAAAACAGTCAACAAGCTGCTTGAAGATTTAGATATAAAGGACATACCGCAACTGACGGTTTATAATAAAAAAGATCGAAAACACCCTGATTTCGTTCCAACTTCCAATACGCCTACCATCTTTATCAGTGCATTTGATAAAAATGACCGGCAGTTATTAAAGAAAAACATAGAGGATGTCATTATTGACCTCATGGAGCCATATGAGGTACAAATCCCGTCCACGGAGGGGAGACTGCTTTCACAGTTAAAAAATGAAACGGTTTTAAGAAAGTTAACATTTAAGGAAGAGAACCAAACGTATTTTTGTAGGGGATACTCTCTCACAGACCATCAAATAACAGGACAATTAGAGAATTATAAATATTAGATAGGAGCCTCAGCATGTTTCAACAGTTAAAGAATGGGGAAAAACTTCAGCCAATCGTAAAAGAAGTGGAAAAACAAATTGCTGGAGTACATAAAGAAATCGATGAAAGAATTGAAGTCAATCAATTTCGTGTTTTAAAAAGCTTTCAAAAGCATCGGGTAAGTGATTCACACTTTATTCCAACAACAGGATATGGGTACGATGATAGTGGTCGTGATACATTAGAAATGGTGTATGCAGATGTCCTTGGAGGGGAAGCAGGGCTCGTTCGCCCACAAATCATTTCTGGAACACATGCCATCTCAATTGCTCTTTTCGGTGTATTAAGACCAGGTGATGAGCTGCTTTACATGACAGGAAAACCTTATGATACCCTTGAAGAGATTGTCGGAATCCGTGGGAACGGAGTGGGTTCGCTTAAGGAATTTGGTATTTCCTATGACAGCGTTCCATTAAAAGATAATGGGTATGTCGATTTCGAAGAGGTTGCGAAGAAAATAAAGCCCAACACGAAAATGATTGGAATTCAACGCTCAAAAGGTTACGCAACAAGACCATCCTTTACGATCTCTGAGATGAAAGAAATGATTTCTTTTGTGAAAGAAATCAAACCAGATGTGGTCGTATTTGTTGATAACTGTTACGGCGAATTTGTAGAGGAATGTGAGCCTTGTCATGTCGGTGCAGACTTGATGGCAGGCTCACTTATCAAAAATCCCGGGGGTGGGATTGCAAAAACAGGTGGATACATTGTTGGGAAAAAGAAGTGGGTGGAGGCATGCTCCTACCGATTAACCTCACCAGGAATTGGGGCAGAAGCAGGTGCATCACTTTACAGCCTTCAAGAAATGTACCAAGGATTCTTTCTCGCTCCACATGTTGTAGGCCAAGCCTTAAAAGGAGCAGTGTTTACAGCTGCTTTTCTTGAAAAATTAGGGATGAATTCATCGCCAAAGTGGGATGCAAAACGGACTGATTTGATTCAATCTGTCCAATTTGAGACCCAAGATAAAATGGTCGCTTTCTGCCAAGCTATTCAATTTGCTTCCCCTATAAATTCACATGTAACCCCGTATCCAAGCTATATGCCAGGATATGAAGATGACGTGATTATGGCTGCAGGAACCTTTATTCAAGGGGCAAGTATTGAGCTTACAGCAGATGGTCCAACAAGACCACCCTTTGTTGCCTATGTGCAGGGTGGATTAACCTATTCGCATGTAAAAATTGCCGTATGCACAGCGATTGATTCTTTCATTCAAAAAGGATTAATTGAAATTAAATAGGTGAAGTTTAGAAGGGCAGTTACGGACAACTGTCCTTCTTTTATTTTAGGGACATTGTTTAAAAGAAATTTTTTGTTAAAAACTATGTAAGAAAATCTAACATAGGTTTGACATTAAATCTAACATCAAATATAATAACAATATGATTTAGGAAAAAGGGAGGAGAAACCTTGAGCGGAAGTGAAATTCGCCGTTCGATGCCATTGTTTCCTATCGGAATTGTTATGCAGCTTACAGAATTATCTGCTAGACAAATCCGGTATTATGAAGAACATCAATTAATTGCTCCTGCACGAACTGAGGGGAACAGACGGATGTTCAGCTTAAATGATATCGATAGGCTATTGGAGATAAAGGACCTTATTGATCAAGGAGTAAACATGGCTGGAATTAAGCAATTATTCCTTATGAAAGAACAGCAAGAATCTTCTCAAGATCTCCTACAACAAGCAGAAAAAGTAAAACGTGACCTTACGGATGATGAGTTAAGAACCCTTCTCCGTAATGAGCTCATACATGCGGGCAGATTTAATCGTTCTTCCTTGCGTCAAGGAGACATGTCGCGCTTTTATCATTAATTTTAGAGAAAAAATTGGAGGTAGCAAAAATGGCAAAGTATACAAGAGAAGATATTCAACGGTTGGCTAAAGAAGAAAATGTTAAATTTATTCGTTTACAATTCACAGACATTCTTGGAACCATTAAAAACGTGGAAATTCCAATTAGCCAGTTAGAAAAAGCACTTGATAACAAAATGATGTTTGACGGTTCTTCTATCGAAGGATTCGTACGTATTGAAGAATCTGATATGCTTTTATATCCAGACCTTAATACTTGGGTTGTTTTCCCTTGGACTGCTGAAAAAGGAAAAGTGGCTCGTCTAATTTGCGATATCTACACTCCAGAAGGCCAACCATTTGAGGGAGATCCACGTAATAACTTACGTCGTGTTCTTAAGGAAATGGAAGAGCTTGGCTTTACTAAATTCAACCTCGGACCTGAGCCAGAATTCTTCTTATTTAAATTAGACCAAAAAGGCGAACCAACTTTAGAATTAAATGATGCAGGCGGATATTTTGACTTAGCTCCAACAGACCTTGGTGAAAACTGCCGTCGTGATATCGTTCTTGAGCTAGAAGAAATGGGCTTTGAAATTGAAGCTTCTCACCATGAAGTAGCTCCTGGACAACATGAAATTGATTTCAAATATGCTGATGCAATTACGGCTTGTGACTATATCCAAACATTTAAGCTTGTAGTTAAAACCATTGCTCGTAAGCATGGTTTGCATGCAACCTTCATGCCAAAACCATTATTCGGTGTAAACGGATCTGGAATGCACTGTAACCTTTCATTATTTAAAGATGGAAAAAATGCATTCTATGAGCCAACAGGCGACCTTGAATTAAGTGATACAGCTCGTCAATTTATTGCAGGAATCTTAAAGCACGCTCCAAGCTTTACAGCTGTAACAAACCCAACTGTAAACTCTTATAAGCGTTTAGTTCCTGGCTATGAAGCACCTTGCTATGTTGCTTGGTCTGCAAGAAACCGTTCACCATTAATTCGTATTCCTGCTTCACGTGGATTAAGCACACGTGTTGAAGTACGTAGCGTTGACCCAGCAGCAAACCCATATCTTGCTATGGCTGTTCTTCTTAAAGCTGGTCTTGACGGTGTTAAAAATCAATTAACTCCTCCAACTCCAGTTGACCGCAACATCTATGTAATGAACAAACAAGAAAGAGAAGAAGCTGGAATTATTGACTTACCAGCAACTTTAACTGCAGCATTAGACTTATTGAAAGCTGATGAAGTAATCGTTTCAGGTCTTGGCGAGCACATTCTTGAACATTTTATAGAAGCAAAAGAAATTGAATGGGATATGTTCAGAACCGCTGTTCACCCATGGGAACGCGAACAATATATGAGCATGTATTAAGAACGATTAGAACGTGTGCGCAAATGCACACGTTCTTTTTTGCTTATTTTGATACCTCTTGAATACGGCTTTTTAGCTGAGTTTTTCCCTTTGATAAAATCATTTAATTATCAACTAAACCACCATAATTCAGTGGGATTTAACTCATATTCATTGTTTTCTCGATACATAAACTGACACATAATAAGCTCACGTCTTAAGGTGGCATAATCGTCATAAAACTGCTTTAAAAATTCATTAATCTCTTTTTCAGGATAAACCTTGCCAAATTCTAATGATTGAATCATATGTGCAAGAACAACAAGCTTTTTCTTTCGTTGTGCAGGAAAGGTTTTCAGTTTTCCATCCTTTGTGAAGAAATTCTTGATAATGGCGGTTCTCTCTTCTTCAGTTATACTCATTTCCATATTCGAGTTCCCTCCAATTCCTACTGCTAAAATTGCCTTAGCACTCATCTCCAATATTTTCGTATTAAGAGAAAAGTAAATAGTATTTTTGTCACGGCGTTCTTTAATTAACCCGACATCTCTCAATTTTGCTATATGGTGGGTAATCGTTGGCGCCTTTAGCCCCAATTTCCCGGCAATTGCTTGACCATGAAGAGGTCCTTGCTGGAGGAGAGCAATAATCCGAATCCGTGTAAGATCACCTAAAGCCTTATGAAATTCAACTACCTTGTTTAACTGCATTTTGAAGTTACACCTACTTTTTATTGTTATCTAATTAGATAATAATCGAATTAGTTTCAAGAATCAAGGTGTAATTTACGGGCGGGTGAGCCTATTTTTTAAAAGTAGAAGTGGGGATAACATTACACTAAAAGCCTGTGAGAGAAAAAAAGCCATCCCTATAAAATAAAAATGCCGGGAACAGCTCCCGGCATTGAATGATTTAATGTATTTGGCGATAAACACCGATTACTTTACCTAAAATAGAAACATTCCTTAGAATAATAGGTTCCATAGTTGGATTCTCTGGCTGCAGACGAATATAATCCTTTTCCTTAAAGAACCGTTTACAGGTTGCTTCATCCTCTTCTGTCATTGCCACAACAATTTCTCCGTTATTAGCGGTTTGCTGTTGCTTCACAATAACATAATCCCCATCAAGAATACCGGCATCGATCATACTATCGCCCATAACCTCTAACATGAAAATATGCTCATCGGCTGGAGCAAGTCTTTCCGGAAGAGGGAAATATTCCTCGACATTTTCGATTGCTGTAATAGGTAGGCCCGCTGTAACTTTTCCGACCACCGGAACATTCACAACATTGTTCCTTGGAATGGTTGACGCTTCATCTATTTCTAGTATTTCAATTGCTCTAGGTTTGGTAGGATCCCGGCGGATAAGCCCTTTGCTTTCTAAACGTGCTAAATGACCATGAACGGTGGAGCTTGAAGCAAGCCCGACTGCCTCCCCAATCTCTCTAACGGACGGCGGATATCCCTTTTTCTTTACCTCACCTTTGATGAAGTCAAGGATATCCTGCTGCCTTTTCGATATCTTTGTCATAATTTGCACCTCTCCTGGTTAATGTTGACTCTATTATACCATGTTCTCCAATTTGCTACAAACATAAGTTCGAATTTTGATTGACTGAAACAAATGTTCGTACTATACTAAAGATAACTAATGGGAACATATATTCTACAGGGGTGTTTATAGATGAAAAAATTGTGGGGCCAATATTCTTATGCTATTATTCTAATTTGTTTAAGCTTTTTCATTTGTTTCATTATTTCAATTCAGTCATCTCACGAGGACCATTATCTAAAAATTAAGGTTTCTGAAGGGGATTCTTTGTGGAAAATTGCAGATAATTTTTCAAAAGAACATTCTCTATCAAAAGTAGAGTTTGTAAATTGGGTGGAAAAACATAATGATATTCAAGGAGATCGAATTTTCCCGGGGGAGAAAATTGTCATTCCAGTTGAGAAAAAGGATGATACAATGACCGAATTTGCAAGTGCAGAAAGGTGAGTTAGATGTTCCAATGAAAGCAGTTATCTATTGTCGTGTCAGTACTAATAAAGAAACACAAGAGACCTCATTGCAAAGACAGGAAGAAGAACTCGTTCATCTTGCCAACCAGCATGATTTTGAAATTCTTTCTATTATAAAAGAGCAGGTAAGCGGATATGATCTTGAGAGAGAAGGAATTCTTCAATTACTACAGCTTATTAAAGAAGAAAAAGTTCAAGTAGTTCTTATACAAGATGAAACAAGATTGGGAAGAGGAAATGCTAAAATAGCCCTGCTACACTGTATCTTAAAAGAAGGGATTAAACTCTATAGCATTGCCCATAACGGAGAGCTTGAGTTATCTGAATCTGATTCAATGGTCTTACAAATTGTAGGAATGGTAGAAGAATATCAACGGAAGATCCATAATATTAAAATTAAACGTGGAATGAAACGTGCTGTTCATAATGGTTATAAACCAGAACAAAATCTTAGAAACCTTGGAAAGAATTCAGGAAGAGAAAAGATTGAGGTTCCGATAGAAGAAATAGTAAGGTTAAGAAAAAATAAACTAACCTTTTCTGAAATAGCCGCAACGTTACGAGGTTTTGGGTATTCCATTTCCAAGGCTACTGTGAATAGGAGATACTTAGAGTATATAGAATCTAGTGAGGAATAGTTTGCTTCACTTGTCATTCATCTTTTTTTTTAGTAAAATCAATTGTCAAATTAAAAAATTGGATTTACTTTAAAATTGATAGATGAAAGGAGAGTGTTTACCGCATGCTCTCGAAAGATAAAATAGCTAGAATCAATGAATTGGCTAAAAAAGCTAAATCACAAGGTTTAACAGAAATAGAAGCAAAGGAACAATCAAAACTAAGAAGTGAGTATTTGGCTTCATTTCGCTCATCAATGTTAAATACTCTTTCATCCGTAAAAATTGTTGACCCTGAAGGAAACGATGTAACACCTGAGAAAGTTAAAACATTAAAAAAGTCGAATAAACATCTTCATTAAACGTAAAGGGATACAAAACTTGTATTCCTTTTTACATAAAATTTTTTACAATGGTTCAAACTATCAACAAAGTGTTTTTTGAAGAATGTCTTTTTCACCTAACCTTAGGGATAAATCGTTTTTCTAGGTAAATTAGTAGTAATTAGTTGTATTAATAGGAATAGAACTATAAAATTATGGTTGTAATGTTAGTCAAACTTGAAAGGAATGAAATCATGTTTAATTCTATCGATGCTTTATCTGTAACATCTATACGTACTCTTGCCATTGATGCAATTGAAAAAGCTAATTCAGGACACCCTGGTATGCCAATGGGTGCAGCTCCAATGGCTTATACGTTATGGACTCGTTTTATGAATCATAACCCTAAAAACCCTCATTGGTTTAACAGAGACCGTTTTGTCCTATCAGCAGGACATGGATCCGCTCTTTTATATAGCCTATTGCACTTATCTGGTTATAATTTATCCCTTGATGATTTAAAACAATTCCGTCAATGGGGAAGTAAAACTCCTGGACACCCAGAATATGGCCACACTGAAGGTGTTGAAGCTACAACTGGACCACTTGGTCAAGGAATTGCGATGGCAGTCGGAATGGCAATGGCAGAACGCCATACTGCTGGAGTTTATAATAAAGATCATTTTGAACTTGTGAACCATTATACATATAGTGTTTGTGGTGACGGAGATTTAATGGAAGGCGTATCTGCTGAGGCTGCATCACTTGCAGGACACTTAAAGCTTGGTCGTTTGGTTGTATTGTATGATTCAAATGATATTTCCCTTGATGGTGATTTAAATAAATCTTTCTCTGAAAGTGTAAAGCAGCGTTTTCTTTCCTATGGATGGCAATATCTTCGTGTAGAAGATGGCAATAATCTCGAAGAAATTGCTAAAGCACTAGAAGAAGCTAGAAATGACTTAGACCATCCAACCATGATTGAAGTTAAAACCGTTATTGGGTATGGCTCTCCTAACCGTGCAGGTACATCTGGAGTCCATGGTGCACCGCTTGGTAAAGAAGAATTAAAGCTTACAAAAGAAAACTATCAATGGACCTTCGAAGAAGATTTCTATGTACCGGAAGAAGTATATGAAAACTTCCAAGCTTTAATTGTTGAAAATGGTCAGAAGAAAGAAAAAGAATGGAATGACCTATTTGCACAATATAAGAGTGAATATCCAGAACTAGGGGAGCAATTAGAGAAATCTTTACGTAATGAACTCCCTGAAGGTTGGGACAAAGATATTCCTGTTTATAGTGAAGGAAAGGGCCTTGCAAGCCGAGCATCTTCTAGTGAAGTGATTAATGGTATTGCTAAAAACCTACCAATTTTCATTGGTGGATCTGCAGACCTTGCAGGATCAAATAAAACATTGATCAAAGGAACAAAAGACTTCATGCCTGGTTCATACGAAGGCCGTAATATTTGGTTCGGTGTTCGTGAATTTGCGATGGGAGCTGCTATGAACGGATTGGCTCTTCATGGTGGGGTAAAAATCTTTGGCGGCACATTCTTTGTGTTCTCTGACTATCTTCGTCCGGCTATTCGTTTAGCTGCGTTGATGGGACTCCCTGTCACCTACGTATTTACCCATGACAGTATTGCAGTAGGGGAAGATGGACCAACTCACGAGCCTGTTGAACAATTGGCTGCACTTCGAGCAATGTCCAACCTTTCTGTTATCCGTCCAGGAGACGGAAATGAAACTGCCGCTGCTTGGAAGCTTGCTGTTGAATCTACAAACAAACCAACAGCTCTTATCTTAACACGTCAAGACCTTCCAACTATTAAAGGTACTGACCAACATGCTTATGAGGGCGTTTCAAAAGGTGCGTATGTTATTTCACCAGCTCAAAAAGAAACCCCAGCTGCATTATTACTTGCAACTGGTTCTGAAGTAGGCCTTGCTGTTGAAGCACAAAAAGCTTTAGCTGCTGAAGGCATTGACGTTTCAGTCGTAAGCATGCCTTCATGGGATCGCTTTGATGCACAATCAAAAGAATACAAAGATTCAGTCATTCCAAAGAACGTAAAAGCACGCCTTGGAATTGAAATGGGCTCTTCCCTTGGCTGGCATAAATACATTGGAGATGAAGGCGATCTTCTTACAATTGATCATTTCGGCGCATCTGCACCAGGTGAAAAAGTTATGGAAGAATTCGGCTTCAGCGTAGAAAACGTAGTTGCACGCGTAAAAGCATTATTATAATAATGAAATGAAACAGGGCTGCCTCACGAAATGAGGCAGCCTTGTTTTGATTTTACGATGATGTGTAAAGAAAGTTGTTTATTATATAATAAGTTGATGAATCTGAGTAGAAATCGCTTCATTTCATGTGGAAAAAGACCCTTTTTAACTTAATTAACCTACCATAGTAGGAAAACCAAACTACTTTATAGAATAAAATAGTGAGAAACTTTCGAATTCGACAATACTAGTGAAAGTTTTCGCCATGAAAAGACAAAAGTTTTGTGAACGGTTTCTTATAATAGGTAAAAGAGGATTCCTTATGAAGGAGAGATTGTGGTGAGAATGTATCAGCTATATTTAATAGAAGATGAATTTGCAGCACATTACTTCGGAAGAGAGCGGATGTTTTTTGAATTGTTTTTAGAGCATAAGTGGTCAACGGGGAGATTAAAACATATTACAGAAATGCAGATTGACTACATCACCAAACCGCTTCAAACCATTAAAATACACCAGCTTATTCAAAAACAGCTTGGAAATATAAAAGGATTTCAAGTGGAGTCTGGTGCATATACAATAGAATTCAATGGAAAACTAAGTAAAGCAAAGCTAGAAATAGGCGATAAAAGAATAACAGTGGAAGCAAGCGGAAGCTATGAGGCTGAAACTGCGTTTTTTGAGGTACTACGGAAATGTGAGTCTTCCTTCTTAGCGATTGACTTGGAGCATGAACGGTTCGGATGGCTGAAACCTATGAAAGAAAGAAAATTTGTTTAATTGAAATGAGATATTGTATAATGATGTGTATTTTAGTACACTGTATGATAGACAACATGAAGGAGGAAATAGAATGGGCGTAGTAGGTACTGCTATTCTAGTTGGTATACTAGCATTGGTAGCTGGTTTAGCACTAGGATTTTTCATTGCTCGTAAATATATGATGAGCTACTTGAAGAAAAATCCACCAATCAATGAACAAATGCTAAAAATGATGATGATGCAGATGGGCATGAAGCCATCGCAGAAGAAAATCAATCAAATGATGGCAGCGATGAATAAACAACAAACCAAATAAATGGACAAGCACTCATAGAATGGGTGCTTTTTTCATGTGTGCCAGGCATGGCAACTATCTAGGTGGTGAAAGTCCACTGTGGGGGTACACATCAGCCAACCACTAAGGAAGCGCAAGGTACTTGTCG